>JAJRPE010000144.1 GCA_024280935.1 Candidatus Hydrogenedentota bacterium | reverse complement strand
CACGGAACGGGGTGTCTACGCGGTGAGCCTGGAAGTCGAGACTCCCTGGGGCACCGATGATGTGCTCGTGGAAAACCTCATCACCGTGCGCGAAGTGATTCGCTTTCCCGATACCAATCTCGATGCCGCGCTGCGTGTTGCGCTGAATCGAGACGTGGGCAGCATCCGAGTCCTGGATTTGGAAGGACTCAGCACCTTCGACGGGAGCCAGGCAGGAATCACCAGCCTCTCCGGCCTGGAACACGCCGTTAATCTGAAGCAACTCTTTCTCAATGAAAACAGCATCGTTGATATCAGCCCTCTTTCGACCATGGGCGCGCTGAGCTCCCTGAATCTGCGGGACAATCAGATCGCCGACCTGGCTCCCCTCAGCGCACTAACAACACTCCTCGAATTGGATCTTGGCATCAACAACGTCACCGACATTCGGCCCCTGGCCGCGTTGCTGGACCTCGAACTGCTCAACCTGGAGCGCAACGGAGAACTTTCGGACATCCGCACACTTCAGCATCTCACGGCGTTGCGCGAGCTTTCCCTCGCCTTCACCGGGATCACCCAAAACGAGATTAACGACGGCGCGGGGAATGGCGACGGATTGACCGCCCTCATTCCCCTCCGAAACCTGACCTTCCTCGACATGGCGGCCACCGATATCAGCGACCTGAGCGCCTTGTCGGGACTAAGCAACCTCGAAGCGCTGATTCTCTTTGAGTGCCTCATCGAGGACATCAGCCCCCTCGCCAACCTGGTGAATCTTCAGGAGCTACAGCTTTCAGCCAATGGTATCATCGACGTATCCCCCTTGGCTGGCTTGGAACAGTTGGATATACTCACCCTCCAAATGAATCAAATCGCTTCCATCGCCCCACTGGTGCTCAATCAGGGCTTGGGCAACAACGATGTCCTTCGATTGACCGGAAACCCCTTGGATTCTACTTCCCTATGCAGTGCCGTTCCCACGCTGGAATTACGCGGGGTCATCGTGGAACTGGATCAAAGCTGCACCGCACGGTGATTCTTAGCCAATAAAGTACGCGCCGCGATCAGACTTGATCGCGGCGCGTTATTGTATTGACTGATATAAACTCGGTTGGCGCTTTATTCTCCGGGAAGCCTCCAGAAAGCGTCACGTCATTCCCACGCACGTGGGAATCCAGAACGCAGCAGGTTCACACCGAGTCACCACTGGTTCCCCGCGTTCGCGAGGATGACGGTTTCGGGCTGTGGCCCTGCCACTCAGGAACTGTGCTTGGCCAGGTATTCGGCCACGCCCTCGGCGGAAGGCTTCATGGCCTCGTCGCCCTTGTTCCAGTTCGCGGGGCAAACTTCGCCGTGCTCTTCGGTAAACTGCAGGGCATCGAGCAAGCGGATTGCTTCGTCCACATTGCGGCCCAAAGGCAGGTTGTTCACCAGCGCATGCTGGACAACGCCTTCCTTGTCGATAAGGAAAAGGCCGCGAAGGGCAATGGCGTCATCAAGAAGCACCCCGTAATCACGGGAGATTTTCTTCGTCAGGTCGGCCACGAGGGGGTACTGAACATTGCCAATGCCGCCCTTGTTCACGGGGGTGTTCTTCCACGCCAGGTGGGAGAAATGGGAGTCCACCGAAACGCCGACCAATTCGCAATTGCGGCTCTTGAATTCTTCGACCTTCTTGTCGAAGGCGATGATCTCCGAAGGACACACAAAGGTAAAGTCCAGGGGATAGAAGAACAGCACGACATACTTGCCCTTGAGGGCGGAGAGACTAAACTCCTCATTGAAGGTATTGTTGGGCATCACGGCCGTGGCGGTGAAATCCGGGGCGGGCTGGGTTACTTGTACACTCATGCTCGTAGATTCCTTGTTGGGTTGCTATTGTTATTTTGCACAAATCCTTCGCAGCCGAAGGAGATGCATTGTCCTTACTTCTTGATAAGGCCTGCAAAAACAAAAAAACGTCACGTCATCCTCGCGAACGCGGGGATCCAGGAACGCGAACGCACAAACTTCCGAAACTCACTGGATTCCCGCGTTCGCGGGAATGACACCGTGCCCTGACAGGGCAGAAACATAGGATTTGGTCGCCCTTTATGCACTAAATCGACAGGCCCGTTCGCGGGGATGACCGATTTTGGGTTGTGGCCCTGCCACCCTACTCCGCAGGAGCAGGATCGGCACTGGCGCTACGCTGCGCCAACTCGCGGTCCATCATGAAAATACCGCCGGGAGCGCCATCCATCAACTTGAGTTGCTGCACGATGTCGTCCGCATTGGCCTCCTCCTCCACCTGCTCCGTGACGAACCATTCCAGGAACGCGTGGCTGGCATGATCCTTTTCCTCCACGGACTGCGTCACCATCGCATTGATGCACGCACTGATATGGCACTCATGCTCATAGGCCGCCTCAAAGGCCGCCAACGGGGAGTCCCATTCAATCTGGGGCGCGGCGATTGCGTCCAGGACAACCCGGCCACCCCGGTCATTCAGGTAGGTGACGAAGCGGCGGGTATGGGCCAGTTCTTCCTCGGATTGAAGGCGCATCCAGTGGGCGAAACCCTTCAGGCTGGTGTGCTCAAAATAGTTGGCCATGGAAACATAGAGATAGGCGCTGAACAGTTCTTCGTTAATCTGCTTATTGAAGGTATCTTGCATAGCTTGGCTAATCATGGGGCATTCCTTCGTTGTTTTCCGTGCCTTTGGGCGCGGACGTTTTTTTGTATTCGTTCACGGCCCACGACAAAGGTGCCACCACAAGGAGGCTGGACATTCCTGTCCGGCACAAAAGGCGCGTCGCTCAATCAAACGCACGGAACGTTGTGGAAATTCCTGGATTCACAAATACAGGCGGGATGCCTATGCTACGATGATTTCATCCCGTGTGGTGTTCGCATTGGTCATGAATGCTTACGTCTTTTCTGTGTTCTCAGTAGAGCAATCTGGACAGCATCCATCAAACTCTACGCGATAATCCTCGATACGAAATCCGTGGGCGCTTCGCTTCGGAGACGAAAACCGCATCTTCTCCGCAAGCACCACATCATCCACCCGGCCACAAAAACGACAGCGCACATGATGGTGGGAGGAGATATCCCCATCAAAGCGGGCATGTCCGCCCCCCGAATCCAACTTGCGAACCTGCCCCGACTTGGTCAACACATCCAGATTCCGGTAAATCGTCCCAAGGCTGACGTTTGGAAGTTGCCGACGCACCACAACATACAACTCATCCGCCGTCGGGTGGGAGTGCATGGCTTGCAACTGCTCCAGAATGACCATTCGCTGTCGGGTCATACGCTGTACGGGCATATCCCAAAGGACCCCTTGTTATTAATAATAATAATAGTTATTAATAGCATATTTTGATGCGTGATGTCAATATGCTTGAAAGGAACCCGCTAGTGTTACCCTTTCAGCGCCGCGACTACTTTGTCGCCAAACTCACTGGTCTTCATAATCGTGAGCTTGCCTTCGGGGTCGCGGAGGTCGGCGGTGGTGATGCCCGCGCCGAAGACGCTGCGCATGGCGTCCCAGAGTTTTCGGGATTCGTTCTTCATCCCGAAGCTCTTGTCGAGCATGAGCGCGACGGATCCGAGCATGCTGTAGGGGTTGGCGATACCCTTCCCGGCGATGTCGGGCGCGGAACCATGGGAGGGTTCGTAGTAGGCTTTGTCGGGGCCAACGCACGCGGAGGGCATGAGGCCGAGGGAGCCAAGAATTCCGCCACCGAGGTCGCTGAGGATGTCGCCGAACATGTTCTCCATAACCATCACGTCGAACTGGCGCGGGTTGATCACCAGGGCTGTGGCGGCGGCATCGACGATGATGTGCTTGACCTCGACTTCGGGATACTCGGGGGCCACCTCGTCGAGAATTTCGTTCCACAGCACGCTGGACTTCAACACGTTGCTTTTATGCACGTTGTGGAGGACCTTCTTGCGGCCCATAGATTCTTTGAAGGCAACATGCATGATGGCGTTAATCTGGTCTTCGTCGTATTCGAGTTGCTCAATGACGTAACGCTTTCCCTCGGCATTGACGCCCACTTCCTTCTTTCCGAAGTAGAGGCCGCCCACGAGTTCGCGGATCATCATGAGGTCGATGCCGCCTTCCACCACGTGGGGCTTTAGGGGCGAAAAGTGGGCCAGCTCCGGCGGCAGGTAAACGGGGCGAAAATTGGCGAAGGTGTTGTAGCGGCGGCGAAGGGGCAACAAAGCACCGCGCTCGGGCTGCTCGTCAACGGGAATCTTCTTGGACTCTTCAAAACTCAGTCCGATGGGCCCCTTGAGGATGGCGTCCGCCTTGTCGCAAATGGCTTTTGTTTCCTCGGGAAATGCCTGGCCGTGTTTGAAATAGGCGGCACCGCCGAAGTCGGCCTTCATGATGTCAAAGGAAACGTCGCTGATGGTCTCGACGGCTTCCAGAACCCGCACCGCTTCCACAGAGAGTTCCGGGCCAATACCGTCGCCTTCCAGCAAGGCGATAGAAAAAGATTTGCTCATTGGTTTAACTTTCTATACTGCGTGTGTTACGGGCAACCTGGCCCATTGATGTTTTGTAAGCGTTCACGTCTCGCGGGACTTTTGGTCCTTAAAAAACAGCCGACGGGTGCCACGGGTAGGCCTCTCAGGGCTTACCCGTGTCGTCTCTATCGGTAAGGGAGACGATCCAAATTCGGAGACAACAGTTCTGCACGGGTAAACCCTACCGGGCCTACCCGTGGCACCCGCAGGGCTTTTTGTCGACTATAGTGGCCCGTGTCCTGAACGCTTACGATGTTTTAAGAGTCCAATCGTGCCTCGGGATCGCGCGGCACGGTCGAAAATCCGCTATGCCGTTCCTCAACCTTACTTCCAACGAGGCTTAACGCCTTCCCAATAACCGACGATATCATCTTCGGATTCGGGCACCTCCAACTCAATGCCCAAGTCATCCAGCAGGGTTCCTTCGGCAAGCTGTAACTCCACCAGCGCCTTCTCATACTCGATATTGGAAATAAGCTCTTGCACCTGGGCCACTGTGAGATCCTCCTGAATCTGGAGGACCTGCCAGCTTGTAGTCACACCGAGCTGAAGCCGCTTTTCTTCAGCGGCCACATTGGCAATCTGGAGGCGCGTGGCTTGTTCATTGCTCTGGACCAGAATCGCGTTGGAACCGACCTTCGATGCCGCCAAGTGGACATTGAGCATAAGTTGCTGTCGTATCTTTTCCAGGTTCATCTCGGCTTGTCGGCGGGTCAAGCGGGCTTTGTTGAAGCTGCCCCGGGCCGCACGATTAAAAATAGGGATAGAGGCCTGCACGCCATAGGTGTAGACGTAATCCTCCCGATCACGAATTCCTATCAGGGTCTGGCGTAATTTGTGATCGCGACCACCTCTGCCGTAGCTGTAAATGAGGTCGAGCTGTGGAAGCATTTCCTTGCGGGTGCGGAATTCCTCCAGCACCGCGTTGTCGATATCAATCTGACGGATTTTCATTTCCGGGCGCTTGAGAAGCGCTTCATCGATGCTCGCAATCACACGCTCCGCATAAGCATCCATATCAAGCTCGTCCGCTTCCCGGGGATTGGGCCGATCAATGGGTATCACAATGGCCCGGGAAAAAAGATCGCCATCACGCAGATTGAGCATATTCTTGAGCACGTTGCTCGCGTCTGTAATATTCTGGCGGGCGGAAATAAACTCGCTCTGGCGCGTCGCTACCCCCGCCTTGGCCTGCAACACCTCAATATCCGCCGCAGTGCCGATCTCACGCCGTGTCTGGTTGACCTTCAGGAGGCGCTCGGCATTGTCCAGGGATTCGGAGCGCACTTTAAGGTTTTCCATCGCCCCCACCAGATCCCAGTAGGCCTTGATGACCTCGGCGACGGTATTGAGCACCGTGAGCCGCAACTGGGCCTCCGACGCGATGCGCGTATTGTTCGCAATACTGATGCGCACCTTGTTGTACTTCGCCCCGAAGCCCCGGAGTATAGGCTGGGTCAACTGCATCGTGAGGGTTCCGCTGAATTCCTCAAT
>JAJRPE010000143.1 GCA_024280935.1 Candidatus Hydrogenedentota bacterium | reverse complement strand
CTGCACCATCATCCTCAAGCCCGCCGAGCAAACACCTCTTTCGGCCTTGCGTCTGGGCGAGTTGATTTCGGAAGCAGGCATCCCCGATGGCGCGGTGAACATTGTTCCCGGATTCGGTGAGACCGCCGGGGCCGCACTGGTCGCCCATCCCGGTGTCGCAAAAATCGCGTTCACCGGTTCCACCGAAGTGGGCAAACTCATCGTGAAGACTGCATCCAAAGACCTCAAGAAGCTCACCCTCGAGCTGGGCGGAAAATCTCCCAACATTGTCTTCGCCGATGCCGATCTTGCTTCGGCGGTCCCCGGTGCGGCCAACGCCATTTTCTTCAACCACGGCCAATGCTGTTGCGCCGGTTCCCGGCTCTACATCGAGCAAAAGGTCTTTGATCAGGTGATCGACGGTGTAGTGGAGAGCGCCAAGGGCATGAAAATCGGTCCCGGTATGGACCCCGAGTCGGCCATGGGGCCCCTGGTTTCCGAGGAGCAATTCGACCGTGTCACGGCCTACATGGAATCTGGCGTGGCAGAAGGTGCCGAGGCGGTTTGCGGCGGCAAACGTGCGGGCGACAAGGGCTACTTCGTCGAGCCCACCGTGCTCGTCAACACCAACCCGAGCATGAAAGTGGTCCAGGAAGAGATTTTCGGCCCCGTTGTCACCGCCATGCCCTTCACCGACATCGATGAAATCGCCGCCGTCGCCAACGACACGGTCTATGGCCTCGCCGCCGGTATATGGACCCAGGATATCAGCAAAGCCCATCGCCTCGCTTCCCGAATTCGCGCAGGTACGGTCTGGGTAAACTGCTACAACATCTTCGATGCAGCCATGCCCTTCGGTGGCTACAAGGAAAGCGGCTGGGGCCGCGAAATGGGTGCCCAGGCCCTGGAAAACTACCTCCAGACCAAGTCCGTCTGCGTCCAGCTATAGGGACTGCCCTCTACTCCGCCCAGGGCGGAGACACCCCGTGGCGGGCGGGCGGAGTGGGTGTAAGTACTACGCAGAGACAGGCTCAGTCTGCAAAAGGAAGCTTCGGGTGCCACGGACAAGCCCTATGGGGCTTGCTCGTGCGAAAACATGGGTCCAACTCGATCTTTGTTCTTTCGCCTTGGACCTGTTGTCGAGGCACGGGCAAGGGCTATCGCCCCTTGTCCGTGGCACCCCAAGCGAACGAGGAAGCTCAATACGGTGAAATACGGCATCATAGCGCATATTAATTCCGACATCATCGCCTTGAAAGCGGCGCTCCATAAGATGGAATCCGCCAAGGTCGAACTGGTCGTGTGCGCGGGCAACGTGGTCGAAAAACCAAACACGGCCAATGATTGTGTCGATGTATTGCGTGAATGGGGCTTTCCGACGGTGCTCGGAAATCATGATGCCGTTGCATGTGGCAGTGATGAACCCTGGGGTTTCAAATCCAAGTCCTTGACCAATATTTTGATGACCCGCGAAGGACTATCTGACAAGAATCGAATATGGATGCAAGGCCTGCCTTGTGGCCTGTTGTTTACGGGGTTCGCGGTGGTTCATGGAAACGCCGGTGCCTCGCGGGTTTACCGCAACAAATGGGAGTATCTGATGGAACATTGGCCCTACCCCGACCGCGAAAGGGGCAAGGCTTGTTTCATTGCCCATCCCGACAAGCCCGGCGTATATTCGCCATCGGGCGAATTGCCCCTCGATGAGGACGGTAAACTGCTTCTTGACACGAATACCAATGTTTTCATTGCACCGGGTCGCGTCGGGCGTTCCGGGAATAAGGACCCGTGGTCTACTTTCGGTATTTTTGACACCGAGGAGCGCTCCTACCAACAGGTCTATCTGAATCTTGCAGTGTAGCGTCCATTTTATCAGCCATCCGGCAAATTGGACAAGTATTTTTCAATATTATCGTATTGAGCGAATTTAATGCGTTCATCATAGTAATTATCATTGAAATCTCGGAGCTATGGGTTGACTTTTCAATGATAATGGGCAACAATAGGAATATGATTACACGGCCAACCGACCATAAAACACTCCAGGCACGGATGGAGCAGTTTCCGGCCACAGCCATACTGGGACCCAGACAGTCGGGAAAAACAACGCTGGCACGCCAATTTGACGCCGACCATTTCTTTGATCTGGAGAATCCACGGGACGCCGCCCTGCTCGCGGAACCGCAACTTGCTCTTGAATCGTTGACGGGACTCATCGTCATTGACGAGATCCAACGTCTACCCGATCTCTTTCCCCTCATGCGCCACCTGATCGACACCCATCCAGACCAGCGTTACCTTATCCTCGGGAGCGCATCCCGTGACCTGATCCGGCAATCCGCCGAATCCCTCGCGGGCCGCATTGCCTACCACGAGCTGAGCGGCTTTCGTTTGGACGATATTGGTGCGGAAAACTGGAGGAAGCTCTGGTTGCGCGGCGGGCTGCCCCGTTCTTTTACGGCAGCCGACGACGAGGCAAGTTCCCAATGGCGAGAGCAGTATATCGCCACCTTTCTTGAACGGGACATTCCCCAACTTGGCATCAACATTCCGGCAGCAACCCTGCGGCGGTTCTGGACGATGCTCTGCCACTACCACGGGCAGACCCTCAACTATGCCGAGTTTTCCCGATCCTTTGGAATTTCCGACAAAACCGTTCGGAGTTATCTTGATATTCTGGAGGGCACCTTTATGATACGGCTTCTCCAACCGTGGCACGCCAACGCGGGTAAGCGTTTGGTGAAGCGGCCCAAGCTCTATATCCGCGATACCGGGTTGCTCCATTCCCTCATGGCGGTCAACACCGAGCGGGACCTGGCAACACACAACAAGCTCGGCGCTTCCTGGGAAGGTTTTGCGCTGGAGTGCGCGGCCCGCGCCATCGGAAAGCGCAATGAGGAGCTTGCCTTCTGGGGAACCCACGCGGGCGCGGAAGTGGATCTCTTCTGGCAGGAACATGGCAAGAACTGGGCTGTCGAAATCAAGTATGCCGATGCGCCGCGTAGCACAAAGTCCATGCGCAGCGCCTGTGAGGATTTGGAACTCGAACACCTCTGGGTGCTTTATCCGGGAGACCGGCGTTATGCCCTCGCACCGAATATCACCGTGCTCCCGCTGGCAGCCCTGAAAGCAACGTGGCAGTATCCGTGACCGCGTTTTCCCGTGCGCACCCAGCCCCCCCCTGCCTGGTATCACGTCACGACCCATTCAGGGTCTTCCTGCTAGTGTCTTTTTTGGTGAGCCACGTATTCATCGAGCAACTGTCGGATTATTTTTTGGTATTGCATATGATGTTCTCTCGCAACTTCCTTGAAATAGGCTACGCTTTCTGAGGTCAGCGACAGGGTGACCTTCGTTTTGTTCGTCTTGAGCGCGAGTTCCGAAGGCGAAGGAAGAAAGTCAGCAATTAACTGAATTTCACCAACGGGTTCATCACTATATCGAATTGCATCGCTCATAGATCTTCTTCCCTTTCCGCCAATACCCTGCGCCAATTATTCGAATCTTTCCTGACCTATAGGTGAACCGAACGGTGAGAATTCCATCCCCTTTTTCGTTCTGTCCAAAACAGTAGTAGCGCTTTTCGTCTTGACTATGACTTCGATCTTCCGCGATGACACGGTCAACATCTAAGAACGCGTGCTATGCTTCAAGAAATGAAATATGGTGTTTCCGTCGATTTTCAAGATCTTTGGCCTCATCCCACTCGAAGTTCGATTCGCTCACGAACTAAGCATAGCACAAGTATTGCTATTTCGCCATATCTTCTTGGTGCAAAGGGCCATGCACAACCTCTACCCTGGATATAGCACGCGAACCTCTCTGGATGCTTTATCCGGGAAACCAGTGCTATGTGCTGGCACCGAATGTAACCGTGCTTCCAATCCAGGAAGTCGGTGCGGCGTAGACCTATCCATCGGCATACTAAGAATCTGACCCAGAATCCGAGTTGGCCGTAAGGTTGGCATAGAGCATCCGCCCTTCCTCGTGCGCCGGGAATCGCTGAAACAAGCACTCCAACGTTTCGATGGCACCAGATACATCGCCGCAACCGCTCTGCGCAATGGCCAGGTAGCGAAAGTTGTCTGGATGGCCTTCGTTCAGTTCGACGGCCTTTTCCAACGCATCGCACGCTTCCTGCCAGACACCCTGTCGAATCAAGACCACGCCCAAATTCCGCCACCCCTCTTCCAGCGCTGGATCGCGCAACACGGCAAGGCGAAGAGCCCGCAACGCCTGGGGATAGTGCTCCAGAAGGTATAGCGCCGCGCCAAGATTCTTGAGCCACCTCCCCGCCGTCGGCTCCAGTGCCACCGCCATTTTATAGGCTTCGATGGCCGCGCCATAAGCCCCCATATCGATGTATTGATCGCCCAACTCACTGTGGGCCTTGGCATCGGAGGGATTCGCCGCCACCTTCTTCTTGCCCAAGGCCAGGTACAGATTCTTTTTCGCTTCCTCGGCCCCTTCCCGAAGATTCAACAGTGGATAGTGATGAATGGAAATCGGCGTATCCACGATATCGATGCCACCACGCTCAAGGGAGGCGTTCGGAAGCTCATGGACGACACCCTCAAAGCGGACCCCGGCCACATTGGGAAAGAGACGAACCTTGGCGCTCGGAAAGCAACCGGAAAAACCAAGTGCGTGGGGCGCTCCTTTTTCGACAGGCTCGAAACCGCTCGTAGTGGCATCATCGGTGTAATTGCGCGTGATAAAACGATAAGCACGCCGGGGCGATTCGCGAAGCAGCGCCCGCAGCGTATCATGGTCTTCCTGTGCGATAATCTCATCGGCATCCATGGAAAGCACCCACGGGTATCGAGAGTAACCCAACGCGGCGTTG
>JAJRPE010000142.1 GCA_024280935.1 Candidatus Hydrogenedentota bacterium | reverse complement strand
GGCATTTCCTCCCCGAGCCAAACCGTTCGGATATCGCGCTTTCCCGCAGGGGTAATGCGAAAGGTACGGCGGGGATAGATGTGGGTGGGCTCGATGCTGATGATGGCTTCCACGGGCCGCCATGCCTCGGATTGTACCGCTTCCACATTCACATAGAGTGCGCTGTCATCGTGTGTGGCCTGCCAACGCCAAACCGGGCTGCTCGTCGGGTTGGAAGTCTCAGGAACAGATGCCCAAGTCTTCCCCTGCTGCCAATTCGCTGCGAAGTCCGCCGCAGCCTTCGGTGCCGTGTAGCGGAGACTCTCCCCCGCCAGCCCGGATGCTTCGGAGAAAACACGTTCGCCTGCGGCAACGGCCGCTTCGGCCTCTTTCATTTCCGTAGCCAGCAAATCACGCAAGCGGTCGGTACGCCAGCGAAGTTCGCCGGGAAAATAGGTATAACCTTCTGCCTCGGCCTGAAAACCAAGGAAGGGGTTTAGTTTGCAGAGGGCCGCCATCTTCGTGGCGTTTTCAATCTCTTCCTCGACGATCTCCCGCAACTCCGTGAGGAGTTCCTCTTTGGCGGCACTGGCATCATAGAGAAGGCGTTCACGCCGATCATAGAAACGGAGGGTGTTGTAACCGGAGCGAAATTGCAGGCCCAGCGCTTCGGCTACGTAGATATCTTGCATACGATTGGGATCCTCGGCGAAAAGGGGCTTGCGCGCCACGAGCAGGGCCAGCCCTTCTTGCCAGGTGTCCGACAAGCGCTTACACAGCTCCAGCATCTCATCCAGTGAATGCGATCCAGAAAAACACTCGCCGATACGATCCCCACTCGGTGGAAACTCCAGCTTCCACACGGGCGACAGGTTCTTGTGTACAGGCTTGAGGTGGAGCGGCCAAACGATGCCATCGTGCATAGGACCATAATATTGAAAGGCGTTAGTGAGAGGAAAATTATCGTAGGCTTTAGCAAACAGCTTCCAGACCTCCACGATGGATTGGGCGTGCTCCGCACCCCAGTCCCGACGCGCAAGCGCCAAGAGAAACTGGTCTTCGGTGAGCGTCTCGGGGGCAAAGGGCAAGACGCTGGCGGCGGCACGGTTCATGAGCGAGGGCATATTTCCGATGTACCAGCACTGCATGACCGTCGTAACACCCAAGTCCCGCATGGCACGGTATTTTTGATAGAGCTTGCCCGGTGCTGGCACAAAGGGCACGGTCGAAACTTCAAAGGAATTGCACGCCTGGAGCTTGGCGCCCAGTTCTCCCGCACTTTCCGCTACGCCACCTGCTACATCCAAATACACCGAACTGGGGCCGACATAGGAAAGCCAATAATCGCCCGCATGGCGCTCTTTGCCGAGCTGCGTCTTTGTCCCACCCGATTCAAAGTTAATCTGACATATGACACCGGCGGGTGTGTGTTTCGCGATGTCCCGCAGGGGCGTGAGGTCCCGCTGTGGCCCCGTACCGTTTTCCGGCACATAAAGCCAGGAGACAAACTTCGCATCGGGATTCGCCGCATGCATACCCTTTTCCATGGCGGCCAGGGAGGTGCCGAGAATTTCGCCCAGGGGCTTTTCGGAGCAGACACTGCACGGGATCTCCCACTTCTCGTTCGCGCCGCTGAGACAGGTGGTTGAGCGTTCGCCGAAGCTGATGTTGATGAGGCCCCCGAGATTGGGCACTTCCGAAAAAATGTTGTTTACCGCCTCATAGAGATAGGTCTGGGCTGCGTCGGAGAAGGGGCAGAAAAGTCGGCTGCCAGGTCGGGTTGTTTTATTGCCTATTTCCGGGTGCGCCAGGAGGACGGGATTATCCGGCGACATGACCCGGGGCTCAATGCAGAAGATAAAGACATCGATGCCATAACGGCGACATTTCGCCACCGTCTTGCGCAGTTTTTCCAGGCGTTGCTCCCGGTCCGGGTCCACCACGGGAGTCAGGGAGGTCTTGACGATATCCTTGAACTCAATCGTGAGCCAAAGGGCATTGATGCCATCGTGGGCCAGCTTGTTGAGGTAGTCCCCCGGATAATAGTCCACGTCATCAAGCAGTTCGTCCTTGTTTTTTGGGGGCCGCTTGATTGGCCCAAAGAAAGACCGCGAGATTCGCGTGCGGATGAAGGGTGAGCGCTCTATGGCCCCAACCTTGAGAAAGGGACCTTCGGCGCGAAGGAGTTCGTCTTGGAGGAAGAAGAGGCCCCGACGAATCCCCTCCGTGTCGTTGGCCTGAATACGGCATTCCGTCTCCGAGACCACCAGCGTGAAGGCCTCGAAGCGCTCTGTCGCAATTTCTTCGGTAAGAATCCGATACGCGCCGTCTGTGTGAATCCCCACGCTGCCAAAGAAGTTTTGGAGATCCTGGTAGGCCGTTTCAAGGATGCCATCCGGGTCGGGAAAGGCGGCTTCAACGCGAATACCGCTCCCCAGACTGACCTCGCCGGACTTCTTCTCGGTTCGTGTCCAGTGGGCCTTCCACGTGAGCGGCTCCGAAAGCGCCTTCACGAAGGCCCATTCGTCCGGTCCAGGACTGAGTGGCGGCGGGGTCTCCAGTGCGCTCAGGGGCGCAGTCAAAATCATCGCGGCCAAGCTAACCAACGACACAAAGAAGCAGCGTGATCCGTTATTCATACCAAGAATCCTTCCACGGCCTTTATTTTTTCATCAAATCCTGGAGCGTGCATCTTTCGCGAACCGAGCTTATCACATGGGAGCGATAGATGAACCCGCAGTCTACTTGGCTCTCGATGCTTTTTCAACGTGCAAAGATGGAAATACAATGAGATCACTGCTCCTCAATCGCGAAGGTATGAAATTTGATGCGTAGACAGCGTATCGCCGTGATGTGGGCGGGCGAGATCGCTTGGGCTGTGCGAAATTCGTCATTTACAGGGCATCTGTGGTAGTATGGTGGGGTTGATTGCATAAAATTACGATTTGGCCGACGCGCTTGGTGCCTGGGACCAACGCGGGCCAAGCATAAGGAGACAGGACCATGGCTGCGAAGAAGAATGAAGTACAGAAAACCCTCGATTTGGCGGGAGAGTTTGTGACAAAACAGGGCGGGTCTTGGGGACACGCTGACTGGGAAGGCTTTCTGAAGAAGGCGCATAAAATCGGGATTGCTATCGACGACGAGGGCAAGCGAAACCTTGGAAACATCCTTGAGGCCGCAAAATTCCTCTACAACAAAGCAGGTATTACACCCGTCGTGAAATCCGCAAAGCCCAAGGTGAAAGCAAAAGCGAAAGCCGGGGCCGCGAAGAAGAAACCCGCCAAAAAGAAGGCAGCAAAGAAAGCCGCGAAAAAGGCGTAGAGATACTCCAGAGCATCTTGCGCGAGCGGTGCATAGAGACATACCACATCGTCATTCCCACGGACGTGGGAATCCAGAACGCGGCGGGAACTCCTTGAAACAAAGCTGGATCCCCGCGTTCGCGGGGATGACGAGTTTCTTTTATACTCAGGCAGTGAACGCTTATGGCATTCCGAGGGGCTGTGCGATGCCTTCGCACGATTTTATCTTGTGCCCTACCCGGCGTCAATCGCCCAGCTTAACCTTCTGCCAGCCTTCGGTGCCGAAGCGGAGGTCTCGTTCGACAAACTCCCAGATGACCAGTTTTTTCCCGTGCAACAATTCGGGGTGACGGGCAAGCTCCTGGCGCACGAGGGTTGACGCGCCGCCATCACTCACGATGGAGGCCACGGGCTGTTTCAATTCTCGGGCCAGGTGGGCGATGAAGCCCGCAGAGCCGGGTGCGTCGCTCTGGTATATCCGCAGGAAGCTGTCGCCAAGCACGAGCACTGGTGGTGCCTCGGCCTCGTCGGCGTAGGGTTGCCCCGTGGCGGGGTCGGTCACCTGGGCGCAGGCGATTGATTCCGGGGCAAAGCGTGCCGTGATATAGGGGGAGTCGGCCATGCGGAGCACATCGCCGACCCTCGATACTTCGACGGGTTGTATGGCGTATTCCAGCGTGCCGTTCGGGATCCATCCTTCCTTGATGACACGCTCCGCGACGGCCTTGGCGGCCAAGCGAAGGCCTTCGGGAGACCAGTGGGTGTCCCGTTCGAGATAGAGCGGCGCTTCGTGGCCTTCCCGAGCGGTCGCGTATCGCGCGAAGAGATCGACCGTCGGTACGGACGCTTCGGCCAATCGGTCCAAGAAAGCGCGGGCATGCCCATAGATCCGTTCATCGGTTTCGGCGATGCGTGCGCTTAGCTTGTCGGGATATATACTGGCCTTGCCCGGTGCGATGACCACGAGGAGCGCGATATCACGCTGCGCCAGGGTGTCGCGAAAATCGACGATGGCCCCCAGGGGATCGTCTGTCCCTCCGCCTTCGACTGCGTGGGGCCAGGGTTGCATCAGGAACTCCGCGCCAGCGCGGTAGAAGAGCCAGTCGTCCTTGCCCGCAAGGGCCTTGGCACCGAGATCTTCGCCGAGCGCATAGCGGAAGTATTGCATGGCGGGGCGAACGGCCTCCGCAGACCAGGCGTTGTCTTCCAAGGCACTTTCAAAGGTGCGGAGATTGTCCTGTGTGGGTGCCTGGGAAAGGAAGTCCAAGACTTGGGGTCGGCCTTCGCTGCGCAAATCGAGGAGCGCCTGCACGGGACCCTCGATGGCGATGATAACGAGAAAAATCGCCGCCAGGAACCATTTTGGAAACCGTTCACGGCTCCCAGGAACTCCCCTCCCTGGAGGGGCTGGGGGTGGGTTATTTCTAGCGCCCATACCCCAACCCACCCCTAACCCCTCCAAGGAGGGGAACAAGAGTGTTGGCTTCGCCGAAAAAAACATGTCGCGAAAACTTGCCATTTTCGTTGTGCGTGTTGCATCCATGGTCGGCTCCTAGAATTGAAAATACAAGAAGGGGTTGAAGGCTTGTACGTGCATGGTCATGATAGCGAGGAGGAACAAGGCGGTGATTGTCACCACACGCGGCAGGGTCAAGCGCTCCACCCAGTCGTGGGCCTGGAGTCTGCGAAAGGTCAAAACGGCACACAGCCCCATGATTAGGAGGTTGCCACGGGTGTAGAGGATGGAATCGAGCAGGATCGCGCCGCCGCTCGCTGATCGTGGGATAAACAGGGCTTGGAAGTAGTCCGCCGATTCCGCCAGGGTGACGGCGCGGAAGAGGACCCAGGAAAATAGAATAAGGACAAAGGTGCCGCCAACGCGAAGGGGACGCGGCGCTTTTTCGAAGAGTCCACCGCCGAGTTTGCGCTCCAGGGCCAGCAACGCGCCGTGAAACGCGCCCCACAACACGAAGTTCCAGCTTGCCCCGTGCCACAGGCCGCCAAGCAGCATGACAATGGCGAGGTTGGCGTAGGTGCGCCCTTCGCCGCGCCGGTTGCCGCCGAGGGGGATGTAGAGGTAGTCGCGCAAGAAGGTGGAGAGGGAGATGTGCCAGCGCCGCCAGAAGTCGGTGATGCTTTCGGCAAGGTAGGGGGCGTTGAAATTGCGTGGGAATTCAAAGCCGAACATACGGCCCAAGCCGATGGCCATGTCGGAGTAGGCGGAGAAGTCGAAGTAGATTTGGAAGGCGTAGGCCACAATGCCAAACCAGGCATCCACCGTGCCGGGAGATTCGGCGGCAAACACCGCGTCTGCCGCCATGCCCATGGCGTTGGCCAGGAGTATCTTCTTGGCGAAACCGAGCATGAACAGGGCCGCGCCGGAAGAAAACTTGTCGAGCGTGTGCTCCCGCTCCACGAGCTGCGCCGCGATGGTGTTGTAGCGGACGATTGGACCCGCAATAAGCTGGGGGAAGAGGGCCACGAAACAGGCAAAGTCGCTGAAGGTCCGAACGGGCGGCGAATCACCCCGGTAGACGTCAATGGTGTAGCTCAGGCTCTGGAAAATAAAGAAGGAGATGCCCACGGGCAGGATAATCTGAAGGACCGGAAGGGCGTCAGCGCCAAAGACAGTCAACAAGGCGTTGAGATTGTTCTCGAAGAACATGAAGTACTTAAAGAAGCCCAGGAGGCCAAGGCTCACTACGATACTGACGACGAGGGCGTGCTTGCGCCGGGGCGTGCCTACGGCTTCGCGGGCGATGACCAGGCCGCAGGCATAATTGACGGCGGTGGCAAAAAACATGAGGCCGACAAACCAGGGATTCCACCAGCCGTAGAAGATGTAGCTCGCTGCGAGCAGGAAGAGGTTCCGCCCCCGGGGCAGCAGGTAATAGACCAGCAGCGTGATCGGGAGAAAGTAAAACAGGAATATGTGGGAGGTAAAAACCATGGACGGTTATTGAATCACCCGATTCGTCCAGACGGCCCAATAGAGGGGTGCGTCGCTGGGCTTGTCTTCTTCTGCATACTTGTTGATGATGCCCGCCATGCAGTACTCGTCTATATTCGGCTCCAGGGCGAGACGATGAATGTCACCCACCCGAAAGCGCGTGACATTGCCGCCGATTTCGCCCGAACGCTCGTCCGCCGCGACGGCCCGTTTTTTCAGCGGGTTGTACTGGCCGACCAGGAGGGTGCCGGTGGCCTCACCACGATGGGTTTTCAGTACTTCGTATTTCATGACGTAGGCGTAATCGTAGAGGTCATTCGGCGGAAACTTGCCGGTGATATCCACGAGCTTCGCGGTGACCTCGATGCTGCCTTGTGTCGCTACCTGGGGGTCCGCGCCATCATCGGGCGTGGCGGGGCCGCAGCCAACGCAAAGCGCAGCGACACCGAAGAACCCAATCCCTGCAATCAAAAAGCGCGTGATGCTGGTCATGGTTTCACCACCACATTCGCGTAGGTCCAGTGAGGCTCCCAACCAGCGGGCAATTCCAGAAGCGGGGCATCCTTGGCGCCGGGATGCAAGGCCCGCAAGGCACCGCTGTCTCCGCCGACCGCCGGCGCGTCGGCAAGACGCATGACGAACATGGGCGCGCCCTCTTTCTCTGAGCCGCCGCCATCCGCCAGTGATTTCGTAAACAGGACGTAGGCCCCGTCGGGCGAAACCTCGCCGCCATAGATGTGGTAGGCATCATCCCCGTAAACCAACTGTCGCCCCGTGCCGTCCGCGTTGGCCATCCAGAGTTGGGTCGCCCCGTAGCCCTTGTGGGCCTCTTGGTCGGGCGGACGCGACGAGTAGATCAATCGCTTGGAATCGGGAAACCAGTTTGGGGTGCAACTCTGGAAAACATGGACAGGATTCACGGCGCCCGTTTTGGTGTCCAGGCACACGATGTTCCACGCTTTGCCGCCCACGTTGCCCGTTCCACAAAAGCGTTGGCCATCGGGCGACGGGAAGAGTTGCTGGAATATGCCCTTGCGTGGCATTTCCCGAACAACTTCCCCCGATTCCACGCTTATAATACGGATTCCCTTCCGGTAAAGGCAGGAGACATGCTTGCCATCCGGCATCCACGAAGCCCAGGGATACTCGCCCTCCGCGCCGACGACGCGGGCATCGGTGCCATCTGATTTCGCGATCACCAGTTCGCCGCCAAAGCCCCACTTGTCGTGGTCGATCACGGAATCCTTGGGAAAACGGCGGTATAGAATACGGCTTCCATCGGGCGAGAAGCGGGGGGCGGCTTCCTCGTAACGGGTTGTTCTGGTCAGTCTGCGTGCGGGCAAGCCATCAGGACGGATGACGAACAAATCCCAGGTGGCGGTGTCGGCCTGTGCGCTGTAGACGATCCAGCCCTTGTCGGCCAATTCCTGGGCCAGTACAGCGTCATATTCCTCGGCGGGGGCGACCGGCACCAAGGCGCACAACAACAGGGTGAGGGGCACGGCCACAGAATATCGAATACTCATTGTTGTAATACTCTCCAGTGGGGTGATTGCAACCGAGTCCCCCTGGCCAGGAACAGACCGATTTCGGTGGCGGGCGGAACGGCTGACTCAGCTTACAGCTTCGCAGGTGAGAGTGCAAACCCGAAACGAAATCATAGGTTTCCTGCAAAGCAAGTCGGCTCAGAATGGTATAATCGAGGAGCTTATTGGCGAACAAGCGGGCTTCCGGGCGGTCGCAATTTGGGTATCCCTCTTCACCTGCGTATAATGGGGCTGTGTCGATGTCTGCCGTCTCTTCTCGCAAAGAAAGTCCTGTACTTATGCCTTCCAAATTACGTACTGTTGGAATCCTTACTTCCGGCGGGGATTGCCCTGGTCTCAACGCCGTTATCCGGGCGATCACCAAGACCTTGACCCCGGAGGGCATAGAGATTTTCGGTATTCTGGAGGGCTTTACCGGGTTGGTGGAGAACCGCTATATCCGTCTTAACGATGCCGACACCAGTGGACTGCTTACCGTGGGCGGCACGATTCTCAAGACAAGTCGCAACAAGCCCCACAAGATGCCCGGTGCCGATGGAACCTTTCGCGACATGACCGGGGCCGCGCTGGAGAATTACCGGCGCATGAACCTCGACTGTCTCTTTTGTCTGGGCGGCGGCGGCACACAGAAGAATGCCTTTCGCTTGATGAAAGAAGGGGATATCAATGTCATTACCGCGCCCAAAACCATCGACAACGATGTCTGGGGCACCGATACCTGTTTTGGATTCGACACGGGCATGTCTATTGCCACCGAAGCCATCGACCGCCTCCATACCACGGCCAGCAGCCACCACCGCGTCATGGTGGTGGATATCATGGGGCACAACTCCGGCTGGCTTGCGCTGGGCGCGGGGATTGCCGGCGGGGCCGATGTCATCCTGATTCCCGAAGTGCCGTATGACCTGGAGATTGTGGGCCAGTCCCTCCTCGCGCGCATGCGCCGCGGCAAGATGTTCAGCATCGTGGCCGTGGCGGAAGGTGCGGTCTCCAAGGAAGATGCCGAACGCCAACAGGAAGAGATCGGCAAGAAACGCAAAAAGAAGGGGAGCAAGGAAATCGAGCACATCAAGGAACCGGTCAGTTCTATCCTCGCGGAGCACCTCGAAGACGTGACCGGCCTTGAAACCCGCGTTACCTCGCTGGGCCACCTCCAGCGCGGCGGCATCCCCACGCCAACGGACCGACTGCTATGTACCAAATTTGGCACCCACGCCGCCGACCTCGCACTCAAAGGCGAATTCGGTTGTATGGTGGCTAAACGGGGCGAAGAGTTTGTCGCGGTTCCCCTGGAAGATGTGGTCGGGAAAAAACGCTTTGTTACCCTCGACCACCCTTGGGTCCGTGCGGCCCGGGACGTGTCCGTCTGCCTCGGCGATGTAATCCCCAAGGGGCTTGAAGGCTGAAAACAGGCCGCTTTCGTGCGCATGAAAAAACCGAAAACAAAACACAGCCGGGACGGCTATGCTACGCTGTTCCACCCGTGGCGCACAGGGACTGACACACCCACATGCCCCAAGTATTATCGCACAGGCACTCGAATTCCGGTCACCACCGAAACCGCGTAAAATATACGGCAAAGGGTGTGGCTGTCCCGTCGTTGGCGGGGACCGCGTTGGGTCAACACCACAAACGACGGGACAGCCACGGACATCTTAGCGGTATACTTCGACCTACTGCATTCCCTCTTTATCACACGGCAAAGCTCCGTCATCAACGGGGTGGGTCCGCGTCAGTCCCTCAGTGAGCGCGCCTTCGGACTTGACGCTGGTAAGAGCGACTTTGGGTTTGCGTGGGCGGTACAGTCACCCTCGGGCCTTGAGCCACCGCGCAAGTGAGTTCGGGGATTCCCAGACGGACGGCCTGCCACGAGACCTGCCACACTAATGTCCTCATCCAAGTCCGGCCAGTGGACGCCGTCGCCACCACCGATGAGACGACAGTTGTTTCGCTTCTCGGGCGTACCATGTAGCAGACGGGGATACCACGCCAAGGGAACAGAGAGACTGCGTGCATCGACAAGTTCGATAACAATATAGTCCTCGGTCACCGAAACAGAGCGGGCCAGAATGGGCATAGACAAGAATCTCCTGATGCTCCACTCTACCACGTCGTCTACGACACCACAACAGCTCTTGCCACCCTCGAATGAATAAATGTTTTGTGCCAGTGGTATAACAGGCGCAGGGGCGCAGCGAAAATGGCTGCGGCAGCGTCAACCTCGTCCCATAGGGCAATTGTCACGATGGGACGAGGAATTTTCAGGCGCTTTGGGGGCTGTTCTCGATAATACCAACCGTGGACCTCGACCAAACCAAAGCTCCTCTCCTCCATAAAACACCGCTACGGGTGCCACGGGTAGGCCCGCCAGGGTTTACCCGTGCAAACTCAGGGTCTACCCGGAACTGGATAGCTCCCTCTTTGTCGGCAGGAACTTCACGGGTAAGCCCTGAGAGGCCTACCCGTGGCACCCGACGTATTTCTCTTGAGGGTTTTCACCAAAAAACAGATCAACGTCATTTCCAGGAAAGAGGAAATCCAGCTCGCAGGGACAGCAACCTCGCTCTTGAGTTCTATTTGATTGAACCCCGTGCCTCTTGTGTCGGGCAGGGATGCCCAACCTCCTTGCCCGACGCAATTCATGTCATTTCACCGGCTCCAGGCGCAGGCCCCGAAGCTCAATAAGGCGTTCTTTGAGCGGGCCGTCGGGGCGGAATACAACACGCTGCTCGCCGGGGGCCAGGTGGACACGACCAATTTTCTTGGTGAAGTAGCGGTCCCAACTGCCGGTACTGGTGCCTTTTCCCGTGAGGAGATTCTTCCCCACTTCCATGCGGAAGGCATTGCCGGTGGAGGTCTTGTCGCAGCAGTACTCCATGACGACATCAAAGGTGCCGCCGGTATCCGTCTCTATGTTCCAGACGGCGTGATCATTGGCGCTGTACCATTGGCCGAGATTGTGGTAATCACTTTCGTAGACAAGGGTGTCGCCGTAGATCTCCGCATTCTCTGCGGTGAGCTGAAGAACGCCGTTGCTATCGACCGCGACCAGGGCCGGGGTGTTCTCCGGGAAGGACTTTGGCTCCGGGGCTTTACCCCGGATGAAAGCAATCAGGTTGGCCATGTCTTGTTCGCTGAGTCCTTCTTCGAGGCCCAAGGGCATGATGGACATATCCTCTTCCGTCATGGATTCAATCTCGGTACGGAGCACGGTATTCTCCACCCCGCCCGCATTGATGAGGGTAATGTCGTTGGCGCTTTCGTTGGCCAACACCCCGGCGAAGGACTCCAGGTTGGTCGTTTCCACCGTGTAATTCGTGTAGCGATCGGTCATGGAGCGATTTGGGTCAAGAATGGACGTAATGAGCGTCTCAAAGGAGCCACTGCCCGCTGCCGCGAGGTCGGGTCCCACGACGAAGCCCATGTCCCCTATTTTATGACATTTGGAGCACAGCTCCTCATAGATGGGGCGTCCCTGCTCCAGATCCCCTGCCAGATCGGCGGCGGCACGAAAGCGGGCCACCACCGCGACACGGTCGTTGTCCACCACGCCCGCCATAAGGGACTCTACACGTTTCTGGATCGTGGCGTCGGGGTGGGTCAGCAGGCGCTGCCGCTGGCTGGCGTTCAGTTGGCGCACGGTCATCGCGCCCGATTCCAGGTGGGCCACCACCAGTTGCACCCCGCCATCCAGGCCCAATAAGACATCGAGAATCTTCCCGCGAAGTTCCCGTGTGTAGGTCTTCCAGTTTGCCAGCAGCGGCTCCAGCGCCTCGTTGCCGCCCATGCGGGCCAGTGCTTGAATAGTAGCCTCGGCCACCGCCAGGGATTCACGGGGATCGACGAGGTTCTTCAAAATCTCACGGTCACCCTCCCGATGGGCAGATTCACGCCCCAGGAGTTCGAGGGCATCCAGACGGAGGGCATCCGGCTGCTCGCTATCTTCGGCAATCGTCCGCGCCGCCGCAGTGAGTGGCGCCAGAATGCCCGACCCGCCAAAGAAGGCCTCCCGCGTGCTGTCCTGCCGGGCCGTGCGAATGAGCGCCCGCACGGCAACAAAATTTCGTGTCGCGGGTGTGTTGTTCTGAATTTTCGTCACGGCGGTAGCGAAGGCTCCCAGGAGATCGGTGTGCTTATACAACTCGGCCATCCTGGTGGTCATAGACACAACCCGCTTGGCTTGATCGTTGCTGATAGCTGGATTCAGGCTGTAGGCAACAAGGTTATCCACAATGAACGGCAAGTCATCGCCCTGAAGGGAACTCAAGACGGCCGTCGCCAGGTAGAGGTCCGTGCCATCTCCTTCAAGCAGGTTGCCCAGTACCTTCGCAGCACGGGGGCCATCCAGTTCACCCAGGCTATAGGCTACCTGCTGGCGGACCTGTGCATCCTCATCCTTTGCAGCAGCCAGAACGCGCTCAGCGAGGGCATCCGACTCGTTAAGGAAGGGCTCGGAGAGGCGGATGGCATGACGTTTCAGGCTGGGGAGCGTATCGGCTTGTAGACTGGGAAGAAGCAATTCCGGGCGGAGGGCCTTCATGCCTTCCAGGGTGTGGAGGGCGTGGAGGCGGGCCAGGGGATTGTCGCTCTCGGTCGCGAGGGATTTCAAGACAGGCAGGGCCGCCGTGTCCTGCCGCTCAAAAAGGAGACGCTGGGCCGTGTCGCGCACCCACGGATTGGGATCGCCCAGGGCCGTTGCCAGTTCCGGGGCGCTGAGCGTGTCGAGACGGCGGAAGGGGGTCGGTTTGGAGCCCACGGGAAAGATTCGGTAAATCCGGCCCATGTCGTTGCCCAAGGTAAAGTCGGTGCGCGCCTGATCCATTTCAGAGATGTATTCCGGGTGCTCAATGGTCTCGCGATACATATCGGCGACCCAAAGCGCCCCATCGGGACCATTGCGAACCATGACCGGACGGAACCAGTTGTCGGTGGAGGAGAAGAATTCGCTCGCCTCCTCGCCAGGTGCCCGGTTGCCGGTGAAGGTGGTGCCGTCCGCAATCACCTGTGCCCGGGACACCGTGTTATGCACGGGTTCGCAGAAGAATATATTGCGTTGGAAAGGCGCGCCAAAAAGAGAGCCCCGATAGACTTCCAAGCCGCAGACCGAGGTGAATTTATTGGCCTGGTCAAAATCGTTGAAACGGGACGTGAGGCGGCTCACGGGATAGGTGCTACGGTCACGCAGGAGCGTCACGCGGGCGTCGGGAATAGGGATATGGGGGTTTCGGCGTGTGTAAATATTCTCCAAGGCGTAATGGTAGCCCTGGTTGGAATTACTGCACCCAAACCAGTTGCCCCAGTCGTCCCGCGAGCGGCCATGCTGGGTCTGGCCTGCCAGGGCATCGATACGCCCTGTATCGGGCTGGATGCGCAGGTCTCGACCGCGAAGGTTCATGGCATCATCGCTTTTCAGGGCACGGATGCTCCCGCTGCTGTCGCCGTTCGCGCCATGAAGCCAGTTGTCCAGGCCCCAGCGCAGTCCGTTTACGCGGTGCTGTTGATTGCCTTCGCCGAAGCCTTCGTACAGTATCTCCCGCACATCGGCCACATCATCGCCATCGGTATCGGCGGCAAACAAAATGTGTGGCGCGACCGTAACGAGCACGCCGTTTCGCCAGGGGTGGACACCGTTCGCAAAGCCAAGCCCGTCGAGGAAGATGGTGGATTTATCGTAGGTGCCATCGCCGTCCGTATCCCGAAGCAGACGCACCCGGCTTCCGGGTTTGTTCTCTATTTCATCCAGACCACGGGGGTAATCCCGCATTTCCATGACCCAGAGGGCACCATCGGCTCCCCATTCCATGGAAACGGGATCCATCACGAGCGGCTCTGAAACCACGAGTTCCGCCGTGTAGCCGGGGCGCAAGTGCAAGGAGGCCAGGGCTTCCTCGGGCGACTTGGCGGTGACCGGTGAATGGCCCAGGAGTTCGTTGAAGGAATGGGGTTCGGCCCAATCGGGCAGTTCTCCGGTAGTCTCATTGACCAACCACATGCTGCGCGAATGAAAAAACACGCCGTTGTTGGCACCCGCCACCGTAATCGGAGGCAAGGCCTCACCCGCCGCCAGGGTGTTTCCCCCCCAACCAGTTTCCAAGCTGTCGAAAACATGAACGCTGGAGCCATTCTCGTTGGAGAACACGATATCCGAATCCCCATCCTCGTCCAGATCGACAAAGCGGAGTCCGAGGTCGCTTCCTGCGCCATCCACGAGGCGTACCCCGTCGGGCAACGCGATGCTCAGGGCCTTCCATCCTTTATCCCACCGATAGATGGCATTCTTCGTCGCGTTGGCAACGACCAATTCCGGGGTGCCGTCTCCGTCGATATCACGGAAGCGGAATCCGCCGTCGGTGCCGTTGTCCGGCAGGTTGAGATTGGCTGAAGCCACCGCCACATCGGGCAAAGGGGTCCAGCCCTCCCGGTTATAGACATAGGATCCGCCATCGGGGAGCAGGGCCAGGGTATCGGAACGGTTATCCAGGTGAGCGCCGAAACGTACGCCACTCCCGGTGCCCGCTGCGGTCACGATCTGAAAGGGCAGGGATTGTTCGCTCCAGGTACGGCTGTGGTTGTTCCAAATCCGTGTCTGTTGCACCACACCATTGCCAATGATGACATCCTGATAGCCATCGAGGTTGAGGTCGAGCAGACGCACGCCGTTGTCCTTGCCCTCCCCATCGCGAAGGCTTTGGCCACCGAGAACGTTGGTGTTCATCCGTTCCTGAATCTCGGCGAAGTTCAGGAACTTCACCTTGGAACCGTAGGTGGCGACAACATAGTCGATGAGTTCAACCACCTGGGTGTTTTCCATCCAACCATGGGGATGAAACACCAACGTATAGACGCCCTGCTTGCGCACCGCGACATCGATGCCCGCTTTCATGTCATCAATGGACTTCTGGTTGTTCACGCCATTGAGATTCTGGGCTTCCCAGTCACTCGGAACGGACGCGGGAAATTCCCAGCAGACATTATTAATAACGTAGGGATAAGGGTAGTCTTCAATCGTGTTGACAAAATTGGTGAAAGGAAGATACTTGCGGAACCGCTCACGGCCATCGGCGTCGAGGACAAGCTCGCGAGGCAGGTCGGGATCGTTGGGCGTGGTGATATTGAAAATCGACGAGTCGATGGTCATGAAGTTGCCATCCTTCGCCACCTCATCAAAAATACCGTCGTAAAAACGGGGCGTCGGAGTGTTTCGCGAGTCGCAACAGGGCATGCGGAAAGCCACGGGATGGTTGTTTGGAATCTGGTTTAAGAGCGTCGTGCAATCGTGGACCGTGTCACTGGCCCAGTCGAAGCCCTTCGGATTCATAAGCGGGCAGGGATGGGCGATGGTATGAACATCAATGCTGCACCCCTCCTGCAAAAGGTCTTGGAGAATGGGGTCCGCCGGGTCGGGCTTGTTGGCGAATATCGTCACGGGCGCGCGGCCATCGATCTGCTTCAGGCGATCCAATATGGGGCGCAGATGGGCTTCGTACTTGGCCGGATCGCTCATGTCATCAATGGAAAGGACCACCACGGCCTCCACGCCTTCTTCCCCCACCCACATGGGCGTGGTCAGTTTTGGGAAGCTGCGGTGGACGTAATAGGGATCGGAACCGTCAAGATGGGTCAGCCGATTGGCATTAGGGGCGGCATCGGCGAAGGTCGTCAGGACGAGGCCCGGCACCAGAGCCAGGAATGCCATGATTGCTGCCCCCGTCATTTCATTGTGCTTTCTTGTCGTATTCATAGACATAAACTGCGTATCCTCATTATTCGTCTGGGCAGGAGTGCGGACCTTCCTGTCCGCAATGAAGGAGGCGTGGGACAACACAGGCCCGTTGGCACTCTTGTATCACTTACGGTTCTCAATGCACCTACGGCGTATTCTGTGTCGGGTAAGAAAACCCGACCTCCTTTTTTTAGCGAGCCGCTACAATCTAACGAAAAGATGACAACGGTGTCAACGGAAGATGAGGTTCCTGTCTTCTGCTTGGTGGACCTTGTGGACGGGGTGGACCCAGTGGACTGTCCACGTCGTCCACCTCGTCCACAAGGTCCACACAGTCCACCAAACTATGCCCAGCTTGACAAAAGCCCGACAACGAGGTGCATTTTTCCCTCGCTGTCGGGTACTATGCTGGTTTCCAGCCCCGGCGGGTGATGCCGGGGCGACCACCTTTATGGAGAACAAAAAACAATGATTAAGCGTACTATCTCACTGACCCGTTTGGCCGTGCCCATGGCCCTTGGCCTTTCTGTGCTCAGCACCGCCGCCTTCGCGGGTGCCCCCGAAGGGTTTACAGAATTGCTGAACGGAAAGAATCTCGATGGCTGGCACGGTCACAATCCCCACGACACGGTCAACAAGGTGCCCGCCGACAAACTGCCGGAAGCCATCGCATCGTACCAGGCTGCCTTTAAGGAACACTGGACCGTCGAAAACGGCGAATTGGTCAACGATGGCCACGGCCCTTACTGCACCACCGACAAAGACTACGGCGATGTCGAATTTCACATCGAATATAAGACGGTTCCCCTGGCGGACAGCGGCATCTACATGCGGGGCACGCCCCAGGTTCAGATTTGGGACTCTACCGAAGAGGCCAAGTTTAAGCATGATGCCGACAAGGGTTCCGGTGGTCTTTGGAATAACTCCAAGGGCGCACCCGGCAAGAATCCCTCGGTGCTGGCGGACAAGCCTTTTGGCGAGTGGAATTCCTTCAAGATCACCCAGCTTGGCGCACGCACGTCGGTGATTTTCAACGATAAGCTCGTGGTGGACAACGCCATCATGGAAAACTATTGGGATCGCGCACTGCCCCTGCCTGCACGGGGTCCGATCCATCTGCAAACCCACGGTGGCGAAATTCGTTGGCGCAACATTTACATCCGTGAGTTTTCGCCAGATGAAGCGAATGCGCGCCTTCGCGGTGATGATGCCGCCGCCGGGTTCACTTCGGTGTTCAATGGAAAAGACCTGAGCGGTTGGGCCGGTGCCCTGGACAACTATGAAGTGCGTGACGGGGCCATCGTCTGCAAGCCCGACCATGGCGGTGTGCTTCATACCACCGGAGAATACAGTGATTTCGTTGTGCGCCTGGAGTTCAAGCTCCCTCCTGGCGGCAACAATGGTTTAGCTATCCGCTATTCCGGCTCGGGCACTGCGGCCTACGACGGCATGACGGAGTTACAGATCCTGGATGATACGGCGGACAAGTACAAGGATCTTGATCCGCGCCAGTATCACGGCTCCGCCTATGGCATGGTTCCCGTCCATCGGGGCTACCAGCGGCCCGTGGGCGAATGGAACTATCAGGAGGTAACGGTCAAGGGTTCCACCATCAAGGTTGAACTCAACGGATCGGTCATCCTCGATGCCGATATCAGCAAGGTCACAGAATTCATGAAGGATACGCCCCACCCCGGCAAGGACCGCACGCGTGGTCACTTTGGCTTCGCGGGCCACAACGACCCGGTCATGTTCCGCAATATCGCCATTAAGAAGCTATAGGGCGACGTAGTAAACAAGCTCGATTTTTCGGCCTGAATTCTCGGGGCGGTCACAAAGACGTGGCCGCCCCGTCTTGCGGATAGCGCTTGGGGACAGCCTCGCGTTCGAACGGGCCATACCGTCGGTGGCGTGGACTGGCTGGAGACGACGCTTGTGCTGCTTGCCGACGCGGGCGTAGGCGATGCAGTCCCCGCAGGGTGTTTGTGGGTCCGGGTCCTTGCCAGCGTACGCGCCTAGAGACGTCCAAATGGGGCCGGCGGGAGGAACGGCGTCTGAAGGGGGGAACCGGTATAACCCCAGCAAGAGCAGCCGCCCAATGCCTTCCGGCGAGACTTGGTGAATCCGAATGCGTGGTGTACGTGGATGGATATTCCCCACAAATCACCTCTATAGATTGGGTGGGGACGTTGCTGTTTTATTGGTGTGTCATTGTGCGGCGTGCAGTTTTAAGCTCCCGTAGATCTGGCGGAGAGTCGATGATCACCGGACGCTTACGTGTGAATGACACTGTGTGAATGACACTGTGTGAATGACACTGTGTGAATGACACTGTGTGAATGACACTGTGAGGAGCCGTGTGCGTAAATAGCGCAAGCACGGTTCTGGGAGGGGCGGAGGGACAACCGAGTATGGATGGAATATTGTGGCACCGCCGAGAAATCAGGCGGCAAACAGAGAAAACAAACCTCGTCCTACAGCTTGGAAGCCCTCCGCCTACTCGACAGCTACGTTCGCGGCCTTCTGAACATCCATCCATCCTCAAGGGAATCTCCGGGTGCCACGGGTAGGCCCGAAGGGTTTACCCGTGCAAAAACCGTTGTCTCATGGAACAGGATACTCCCCTCTTTGTCGGCAGGTTACTTCACGGGTAAAGCCCTGACAGGCCTACCCGTGGCACCCAGACGGTGTTTTTTGTTTGAGTAGGGGCATCCAGATGACTTGTAGTTCCAGCCTCAACCCAATCTACGGGTGTTTTTTGTTTGGGCAAGGCTCACACTTGTGTGCTGCGTCCCCTTGGCTCTTGGTCAGTTGTCCTTGGGCGCGAGCGAATAACCCCGCTGCCCCCGTGCTGTTTCCACGTACAAGATGCCGTTACGCTGGCGCACGCGGATACCGCCGTGGTAGTCGGTGCGGTAGACGGGGATTTCTCGTGCTTCATAGCGTGCATTCACCTCCTCCCTCATGGGCACACGCGGCGGTTGATCCCGGGTGGATGCAATTGCAATCTGGGGTGCCGTGGCATCGAGGAAGGTCTCCGTGCTTGATGTTGTGGAACCATGATGGGGCACCTTCAGCACGTCCACACGGGGAATAAAGGGCAGCAGCGCACGTTCCGCCAGGGCTTCAATATCCCCAGTGAGCAGGACATTCATTCCCGGCCATTGGACATGGATCACGATAGACTGGTTGTTGATGCCGGGCAGGGGGTGCTCTCGTTTGGGATGGAGCACGGACAGGGTGGCCCCGGCGGCCTCCAAGGTATCCCCGGTGCCAACCCGACGCAGGGGGATTTGCAATGCAGCGCACTGGGTCACGAGCGCCCGTTCGGTGGGGTCGTCGGAGGGCCAGGGCCAAAGGATAACCTCGCCCACCTCAATTCGGTCCAGCACGGATGCGATGCCGCCGATGTGGTCCTGGTCGGGGTGGGTGACCACCACATAATCGAGATAGTCGATACCTTGGGCCAGGATCCAGGGCGCTACGGTTCGTGCGCCCAGGTCCACGTAGTCGCTCTGATTGCCCGCATCAATCAGCACCGTGGTGCCGCCGGGCGTGCGGATGAAGGTGGCGTCCCCGTGGCCCACATCCAGAAAGTCCACCGTGGCGGGTTGGTAGAAGGGTTGCCAAAAGAGCCATGCAGCAACGGCGGCACCGCCCGCAACGCCAAGCCAGCGCCGGGAATGCGGGCCGCCCGCAACCCACCGGAACACCCCGAAAGCCAGGACAGCATAGGCAAAACACGCCAGCCACGTGGGGCTGGTGACGACACGGTGTCCGCCGGAGATGGCAGCCCCCCACTGGGCCACGGAGCGAATCGCCCAGACCACAGGTTCTGCTGCGTGACCAAAGAGGCTGGCGACTTCAATGGAGAGGGGTGCGATAGCGATGGTCAACAGGCAAAGCCATAGCAAGAGGGTCAGCAGGGGGATCACGAGGAGATTGCACAAGGGTCCGACCCAGCCGAGGACATGAAAAATATGGGCGGTCAAGGGCAGAGGCAGAATGGAGACACCGAGTGTGGCCCCCACGTTCTGGCGCAGGAATCGAGGGAGCGCGGTGAAACGGTCCGCCAGGCGTTGGCTGAACAGGAGAAGCGACCCCAAACTGGTGAAGGAAAGGGCGAAGCCCGTATCAAGGAGGAGGCCGGGGTTGTAGCCAAGAAAAAGAAGCCCCGCCAAGCTTAGCGCCGTGGGCGCGTCGGGTTCTCGATCCAGGAACTCGGCCCAGAGATACAGCGCAAGCATGATCGTGGCCCGGAGGATGGGTGTGCGTGCGCCGGTTACCAAGGCGAAGATCATGATGCACCCCAGAATGACCATGGCCCGCCGCTTCCGGTTTCGGAGGATGCCCCGCAGTATCAATTGGAGCGTGAGGTAGAGAATACCGATGTGAACCCCGGAAACCGCCAGGATGTGGGCCGTGCCGGTATTCAGATAGGGCGCGTACTCGGCTGTGGAGAGGGCCGTCCGGTCACCCAGCCAAACAGCCCGAAGCAAGGGCTGGGCTTCGGCGGGCACGGTTTGGGCGAAGACTTCCGCCTCCCATTGGCGCAGGCGTGAGGCCCAGTAGCGGATGTTGAAAGTGGGAGAGGACACCCGCTCCAGATCGTCGCCCCGGACGCGGAGGGTGCTGTGGTAGCCATGGCGCCGATAGTAATCTTCCATCCCGCGAACATCCATATTGACGTCGCCCAGCACGGGGTACAGCCGGCCTTGAACCTGTACATGATCGCCGGGGTGCAGGGCCATGGTCGGCCTGGACCAACGGAGAAGCACCCCGCCGGGAAGGGGGACGGGGGGGTCACCGGTTGTTCCCGAAGTTACCCGAAGACGAACGGACATGTACTCGGTGTCCGCCATGTAGATCGGCGCTTGGACGACGGTAGCTTCGAGCGTGTAAATGGATTCTGGGTGACGGCGGTTGTGTTGTGCCAGCGCGTCGCCCTGCTGCTCGGGCGCGCGGATCATGGACCACGTGCTGCCCGCCAGGAAAAATACGAGGGCCACGAGGAATCCATCGCGATAGGGCAGGCTATGCGGGCCTACATAGAGTCCAAAGAGGATGAGCGCAGCGCTCGCAACAAAGGCAAGGGGAATGGGCGCGACATCAATCGCAGCGATTCCCCCGGCAAAGGCGAGGGCTGCCCAAAGGACGGGCCGATTCACCGTGCCAATTCCACGGCTGGCAGGCGTGCGGACTTTCCAATCCGCAATAAGGGAAGCGTGGCGCTGACAGAGGAAGCCTGTGCTTTTCCACGCCCCGCGTCATCAGTCCCTCGAAGGTTTTCACTGGGAACGGCAAGGGTGCCACCCTCACACCCAGCCGGTTCCCGGCTAAGTTTGCGGGCGCGGGTTTGCGGAAGATCCCGTGATCCATCGCATAGACGGAGAACACGTGTTAGCAACACCATCCAGTCATTTTTCTTTGGGCGGTATGTGCCTGGATGATCAACACCCGTAAGCTCCCCCGCTTCGCTCCTCTGCGTACGGGTGGCACCCATAGCTGTTTTTTCTGGCATCAAGGTGACATCGAGAACAAGAGCGCTTGGCTGTAAACACTTGCATATTCTCAAAGGGCACCCCCATGACGGAAGGATTTCTAGAAGGAGAAAATGGAGAAGATGTTCAGAATGACGGAAAGGAAGTTAAAAATATCGGCCTCGACATTGTCCTGAGGCACCTGTCCCGAAAAAATCAGGGCGCGAAAAAAATCGAATATCTGTAGAAATGCGTCAACGATAAACATGTGGCCTCCGGGCGTGTCACTTCGTGTTGCTTGTTATGGTACGGGTGCGTGCGGCGTGAGTCAAACTGTCTGGAGGCGTGAAGCGGGGGAGCTGATGGTCGTCCTCTACACCTCACGTCTGTGCAGGTGGCACACAGGCGCTTCTTTTTGTGGACTGAAGGTTGGGTTGGTGTGCGTTCAAGAATATCAGCCGCCGCCCGCAGGCAAAAAGGCATCCGCGTGGATATCCTTCATGTTGGCCCCGGCCATGAAGGTCTTGCGCTGCACCTGTTTTACCAGATCCGGGTTGCCACAAAGGAAGACCTTCCACCCCTTCAAATCGGGAGCGGTCTTCAGCGCGAGCGTATCCACGGCCCCCTGCTCCATCCAGTCTTCGCCCGGCTCATCGCGAACGCTGGCATGGTAGGTGAAGTTCTCATGCTTGCCGTCCAAATCGCGGAGCGATTCCGTCAAATAGAGGTCGGACGCAAGCAAAGCACCGTGAAAAAGGTGAATTGGACCCCGATGTCCCTGATTCAGGGCATCACGAAGAATGCCGTAGAGCGGTGCCAGCCCGGTGCCCGTTCCCAACATGAACAGGGGCTGTTCCGGGTTGCCCGAAACGTAAAAACAGTTGCCGAGTGGCCCCAGGAGTTCCAACGGATCTCCCGGAGCCGCCTCATGATGCAACCATCCGCTCATACTGCCACCAAGCACCAGAGCAACATGAAATTCTAATTCATTCCCGAGGGCGGGGACGCTTGCCAGCGAAAAACTCCGCACCAGCCCACCGGGCCGGGCGAAGTTCACGAACTGACCGGGAAAATATTCCAGCGGCTTGTCTGTTTCCAATACGACCCGAAGCACCCGATCATTCAACGTCTCTTTGCGAAGCACCCGTGCAGCAACCTTCTGCGTGGCATCATCGGCACGTGTCACCGTTAAGTCCCCTTCGGGGTGGCAGCAGCACGAGAGAAAGTAGCCTTGGGCGCGGTGGGCATCCTTCAGCCCTTTCTGCGCGGCAGGGGGCAATTCACCCGAGGTCGCCCGCAGCATGCAACTATGACACACTCCGCTGCGACAAGAACTGGGAATATCATGACCTTCCCGCGCCAGACAATCCAATACGGATTCCCCCTCACCGAGGGCGTAGGAATTATCTTCGTAGGTAATTGCAGGCATAGGAACTTTCGCGGGTGTCCAAGAGAGTGAAAAGGCTCCCCCCCTGGGAGGGGAGCGAAAGATGTCGTGCGTGGTTAGAGCATCGGCCTATCGACCGAGAACGTCCTCACGGGTGCTTTCCGCGATGGTCATCACCTCGTCAATGAGATTCTGCGGCACGTTCAGTTCCTTGAGCGTTTTTGCCAGATTTTCGGCGACGGCGTCAAAGTGGCTGTCGTTCAGGCCCTGTTTCACGAGATGGGCGTGGCCTTCGCGCATATCTTTGCCCGTGTAGTTGTGGGGACCGCCAAAAGCCATCGTCAGGAAGGCTTTTTGTTTCTGGGCCTGGGTCTCCATATCCACGCCCTCGAAAAAGCGGGAAATACGGTTATCGCCCAAAACGTGGCGATAAAAGATATCAACGGCGGCGTCAACGGCGGCTTCCCCGCCAATTTGTTCGTATACAGAACTCATCATAGATTCCTTTTTGTTGGTTGCACGAAAATATGGAGACACACCTCCATTCGCACATGCGACTTTGATGGGACACCCAATCACAGGGCGTTAAACATAGATTCCAAATCGATCTTAGTGTATACTGACAGAAAAGTCAACTATTGGCGTTGGAAAGACATTCGATGCCCGACGACGCAGGACCACTTAGATGCAGCTAACCCAATACAGCGACTACGCTTTTCGCACCCTTATTTATCTTGCCATTTCAACGGAGAATGCGACCATAACCGAGATCGCGGAGCACTACCAAATTTCCCGAAATCACTTGGTTAAAGTTGTTCATAACCTGGGAAAACTGGGATACATAACCACCACCCGGGGCCGCCAGGGAGGCTTGCGCCTGGCCATGCCCCCAGAGCAAATAAACATTGGCGAGGTGGTACGAAAAACCGAGCCGAATTTCAATCTTGTCGAGTGCTTCGACCGAGAGAAGAACCAGTGCGTAATTACGCCCGCCTGCAAACTAATGGGCATTCTTGGCGAGGCCTTTCAGGCCTTCACGGATGTCCTCGATCAATATACACTGGCCGACATGACCACAAATCGTGATGACTTGCGGGATTGCCTGGGCTTGTCGACAAGGATCCCGTAGGCATCTTCCTTAGAGGCCAATCTCCTTGGCAAAATACGCGATGGTCGGCTTGAGTCCCTCTTCCAGCTTGATGCCCGGTTCCCAGTTCAGCTTTTCTTTCGCCAGGGAGATATTTGGTTTTCGGCGTGTTGGATCATTTTCGGGAAGGGGCTTAAACACCAATTCCGATTTGGACCCCGTCAGTCGTATAACGGCCTCGGCGAGTTCGCGGATGGTAAATTCGTCGGGGTTTCCCAGATTCACTGGCCCGGTGAAGTCGTCATTGTCCATCATGGCCATCATGCCCCGAATCAAGTCCTCGTAGTAACAAAAGGACCGCGTCTGATTTCCGTCACCGTAGAGCGTGATGGGGTTCCCACGCAAGGCCTGCACCACAAAATTACTGACAACCCGCCCGTCGTCCACTTGCATGCGGGGGCCATAGGTATTGAAGATACGGATTACCCGTATGTCGACTTGGTTCTGTTGGTAGTAATCGAAGAAAAGTGTCTCTGCCACCCGCTTGCCCTCGTCGTAGCAACTCCGGGGCCCAATGGGGTTGACGTTTCCCCAATAGGACTCTTCCTGGGGATGCACGGCGGGATCACCGTAAATCTCGGACGTGGATGCCTGAAGGATTCGTGCTTTTACGCGCTTGGCGAGTCCAAGCATGTTTAGCGCCCCCATCACGTTGGTCTTGATAGTCTTTACGGGGTTGTGCTGATAGTGGACCGGCGATGCGGGGCAGGCGAGATTGAAAATACGATTCGCCTCCAACACAATGGATTCCGTCACGTCATGACGGATAAGTTCGAAGTTCGAATCGCCGAGCAGGTGGGCAATATTTTCTTTCCGACCGGTAAACAGATTGTCGAGACAGAGCACTTCCTCGCCGCGTGCCAACAGGGCCTCGCACAGGTGGGAGCCAAGAAAACCGGCACCGCCGGTAACGAGATTAACATGGGACATGGACTGAAAACTCCTGTACGGCGTCAGGTGCGCCGGATTTCAAAGGTCGGACAAGAATAGCATACCCGGTGCCAGCGTTCACACAGGCAGGACTGGAACGAATAATGATGGTTCAGGTTGCCACAGAAAGATCGCACCCACAAGCTCCGGTCCTTCGTCCCTGCGCGTGTAGGTGGCACCCTTGTAGCGCTTTGTAATTCATAGAAATGTGCCGTGAATAAGTCACCCCTTCAGCTTTCCCAAAGTTTGGAATTGCCAGCGCATCGCACGTAGCGGCCCCATTCGATTCGCTCGGAGGGGCGATCAGAAACAAAGCCTCCGGCGGCCTGTACCAGCGCAAGGCCTGCGGCCACATCCCACAGCATGATATCGTCTTCGCTGTAGGCATCGATCCTGCCAGCGGCGACGTAGGCCAGCATGAGCGCGGCGCTGCCGAGCATGCGCACTTTCTTGAAGCGCCCCATGTCATGGACAAAGGTGACCAGGGAAGCGGAATCGTGGTTGCTACAGGTCGGCAACCCGGTTGCCAGGATCGCCTTAGACGGGTCCGATATGTTCGATACGGTCACCGCGATGCCGTTGAGCCAGCATCCCTCACTCACAATGCCAGAAAAGGTCTCGCTGCGATTCGCATCATAGATCACCCCCATGACCGGCTTCCCCGCAACAAGGAGGGCTATTGACGTGCCATAGAATGGGATTTCCCGGCTGAAATTCATCGTTCCATCGAGCGGATCCACGACCCAGACGGGGCCAGAATTCATCACATCCCCGTGTGCGCCACTCTCTTCGGCCAACACCGGAAAACCACTGGGAGCCAACTGGGCCAAAATGGCTTTTTCGGCATCACGGTCGGCTTGCATCTTGATGTCTCGCCCCGCATCGCTGAGCACCGTGCGTTGGCCTTGGGCCAGTACAGCCAGGCAGGCACCGGCCGCCTTTGAAGCCGTTAATGCTATTTCAAGTTCCCGAGACCACTTCAAAGCAGGATTCCGTTTATATCGACAAGCCCGAGTCTCCTCATCCCAGGTTTATCTCGTCGTCGTCGTCATCATCATCATCATCATCATCGCTAACGTCATCGCCGTCTTCTTCCCCGTTCATATCGGGCGCAACTTCGGATTCCTCCGAGGAAGCGTCGTTATCTTCGGGTTCTGATGAAAGGCTCTCCTCGGCACTCTTGTCATCCGGCGCCTCATCAGGTGTTGGCGGTGATTCTATCTCAGGCAGGTGCGGAAAAATATCTTGTGCGTTGGACAAGTGTTCGAGGCACATGGAGGCACCCATGCTCATCGCCTGATCATGCATCCCCGCACCACCGCCATAAAGAAACAATGGAATCTCCTCCATGCCCTGCGATTGTTGAATAAGCGGGAATATTTCGATGGCAGAAAGCTCTTTTTGCTCGTCGCAAATGAGGATGCCGACCGCGTTGCAGGTGTGTAGTCGGTAGCCCAAATCCAGAATTCCTGTCGCCGCGACTGCCTGGTAGGGACTTTCGCTCAGGGCCTGTTGGGCAATCTGCACATCTTCGTCGTTGCGCGAGAGCACAAGAAGTTGTGGGTGGGGCGCGGCTTCGCCCCGATCCATGGCTTTCTTCCGCGCTACGAAAAGCTCAATACCCCGATCTTCTTCTTTCTCTTCCTGAAACTGGCACCCATAACAGTTCGCGCCAGAAGGATCTGATCGCCGATTTCGTATAATGATCGGGCGCCGGCTTACCTGGCCGCCGTCCGGCATGCGGAAAGACAAATGGACGGTAGCGGATACGGCTATATCGCAGGAAGCTATAAGGCTGCATCCGCCGCCGCTGATATCACAAATTGTGCATGCCTCAGTGCTATCGTCTTCCAAATGCAAGGTACACGGTATCTGTATAGGCACGCGCTCATGTTTGCGCACCTGAATTCGCGCCACCTCCCGGGGCCAGTGGATCTGGATAAGCGGGAATTCGGACGGCGCGGCAGGTTCCCCGAAGGCTGCGGTAAAACCCCACACTTCGCCTTCGTACATGAAACGGACCACACACTTTTCACCCCGCCGGGTGGAAGGTGCCCGAGCACCCCGGTTTACACCCAGAAGAATGTATTTTTCCACCCCCCCTCCGCGAATTCGGCCGGGAAAGCGCGGGGAGTTGTTTTTCCCGGGCTGAGCATCCAGAAACACATCCAAGCCTACCGTGAGGCACTCTTCCAAACCCGTATTTTTTGCCATATCTACCCTGCTGTAAAGAGAGCGACAAGCACATCAGTGCCAATCGCACCACGCGGTTACTTAGTAAAGTCTGAGAAGGTTCTGTCGGTCTCTGCCAATTGCTTGAGCAATGGCGCTGGTTCCCAGAGTACACCATGTTCCTCATGAAAAGCGCAGACGCGCTCATAGACTCTGGCAATACCGATGGTGTCTGCGTAGTGCATGGGGCCGCCGCGATAGGCGGGGAAACCATAGCCATAGGCGTAGATTACGTCAATATCGGAAGCGCGCAACGCGATCCCCTCTTCCAGGATGCGGGCACCTTCGTTAATCAGGGCGTAGATACAGCGCTCTACGATCTCCGCGTCGCTGATCGCCCTGCGCTCGATACCGTTGCGTCCGGCTTCGGCAACACAGAGCGCTTCGACCTCTGGGTCCGGTGTCGATCTACGGGTCGCCGGGTCATAGATGTAGAATCCCCTTCCACTCTTCTGACCGTAGTTGCCACCCTCGCAAATCTTATCGGCAATGGCGCAATAGCGCTCGTCCGCTGGGCGCGTCTCGGCTTGCCGTTTCCGAATTCGCCAGCCCACATCCAAGCCCGCGAGATCGCTCATGGCGTGGGGTCCCATAGCCATGCCGAATTCGTAAATAGCCTTGTCAACCTGCGCCGGGGTCGCGCCCTCTTCCAAGAGGAACATGGACTCGCGTATGTACGGGTGGACCATGCGGTTGCCAACGAATCCATCGCAGACACCAACCAAGACACCAACCTTTCTGATAGTCTTGCTCAACTTGAACGATGTCGCGATCACGTCCTTGGCGGTTTTTTCGCCCCGCACGATTTCAAGCAGCTTCATGATATTTGCCGGGCTGAAAAAGTGTAGGCCGATTACCTGCTCGGGACGAGAGATGCTATCGGCAATTTCGTTGATATCCAGCGTAGAGGTATTTGTGGCAAGTATCGCACTCGCCTTGCAAACGGCATCCAACTCCTTGAAAACCGTTTTCTTGATATCCATTTCCTCGAAAACGGCTTCAATCACAATATCAACATCGGCGAGATCGGCATAGGAAAGCGTAGGTCGAACAAGCGCCATGGTGGCATCCATCTGCTCCTGAGTCATTCGCCCCTTCTTAACCCCGCTGGCATAGTTCTTTTCGATGATAGCGATGCCACGATCCAATCCTTCCTGGGTGGCGTCCATGAGAAACACGGGAATGCCCGCGCTCGCAAAGTTCATGGCAATACCACCGCCCATGGTGCCCGCGCCAATAATTGCCGCCGACTTGATGTCGCGCACGGGCGTATCTCTGGGAACATCGGGAATCTTTGTGGCGGTCCGCTCGGCGAAGAAAATATGACGCTGCGCCTTGGATTGATCCGAATGCAGGCACGCCTCAAAAATCTCCCGCTCCTTGGCCAGGCCTGCGTCAATGTCCGTTTTGGTGGCGATTTCAACGCAATCGATGGCACGCTGGGGCGCATTAAAACCACGACGTTTCTTGCCGTAGAGTTTTCGCGCTGCTTCAAAGATGGCGGCATTCACGTCTTGAACCTTGTCGGACATTTCCCGAATACGCCGGGGGCCTTTCCCTTCTTCGATTAAATTGCGTGCGAAAGCAAGTGCGCCGGGAAGTAGTTCACCCTCCACAATGTGGTCGAGAAGCCCGAGCTCCAAGGCTTTGGAAGCTTTGACTGGTATGCCTGAGGCGATCATGTCCAAGGCCGCTTCGGGACCGATTAGCCTCGGCAGACGTTGGGTGCCGCCCGCACCCGGAACAATACCCAGGCTCACCTCCGGCAGGCCACACCGTGCGCTGGGAACGGCAACACGATAGTGGCATGCCAGGGTTGTTTCCAGGCCGCCGCCCAGCGCCGTTCCGTGAATAGCCGCAACCACTGGTTTGGCTGCGCCCTCAATGAGGTCAATTACCTCGTCGAGCCAGGGGCTTTCCGGCGCCTTGTCAAACTCTGTAATATCGGCGCCCGCAATGAACGTGCGTCCTGTGCATATTAATACCAACGCCTGGACACTATCATCGGCAATGCCGGTCTTTGCCGCCTCCAGAATGCCCCGACGAACGGCCAGGGATAAGGCGTTTACCGGTGGCGAATCCACCGTAATAATTCCTACATTGCCGTCTGCGTTATAGGTCACTACTTCGCTCAAAATCCTATCTCCTTTTCACTATCCGTTGGCCCGTGTACCGCTTCCAATTTTTGGGAGGGCCGTAGCGTGCTTCACCACGTGGTCCATAGCTTACACCAAGACAATTTAGATCGCCAACTACGGTTGTTCCCTCTCCGAGCCGTCTGCTAGGATGGCTGCGGAAATGTCTGCGTATCATCGGGATGTTCATTGCGGAAGCGGAGAAAAATCTTGCTGAAACGGCTTGTCGAATTCGTTGTGGCGGATGGTTCCCACCCGTCTGTCAAGCTCACGTTCCAGGATATTGCCCTGTGCCAACTCTGGCTCGACGGGCGGCTGCGCCAAGGCATTGACGACGAGACCACCCAAGCCATTCGGCACCGCATCGATTCCTGGCTCACTAATCCCAGCATGCCTGATCTCAACACGGCGGGTCGCCGCCACCAGGGTCTTCTCAGGATGCTGTTGTCTCGACTGGCCAAAAGTGGTTGTGAGGGGCTTGTTGGCGATGAAGTTGCTTTTCTATGCACCGCATGGGAACTCATCGAGCGAAGCGGACAGCAACAGGTCCAATCCCGAATTTGCGAACGCATCGGGGCGTATCGCCAGCCCCTTCTCAAGCTTCGGGGGCTACTGTCCCCCAGCAACGATGTGCATCAGTTGGAGCAGCATATTCAATATGCCACAGAAGCCGACATTCGGGCGGCCGATACAAGTGTCGTTCGCTTGCTGGCGGGCATTGAACTCCCTTGTCGTGGTCCTGTTTTTACTGCGGACACGCACCTTCGCATTTTGGGCGACGTACCCGATAATTGTACGGTCGTTGTAAGCAACGAAGCTTCCTGCGCGGTTGACGGATATGTTATGGGGCGTATCCTGGCGAAGAATCATTGTGAAGTCCGCCAGAATATTTCCGGTGTCGCGATCGTCCTGCGCGGCCATATTCGCGCCCGGAGCATTATCAACAATGCCCTGGTCGTAGCAAAAATGGGCAGTGTTATTTGCAACAACGCCCAGGGACCCAAGCTCATCTTTGCGGGGCGATCTATTTATGTCAACGAAAACACCATGCTGGGGAAATTCATCACGCGGGAAATGGTTGTGGAAGGGGAAGTCCGGGGCGGGCATCTCGAAATTGCGGGCAATGCCTGCGCAAAAGCATTCCGGCATCTTGGCATGAGTAATCTTGCCATTGTCCTTCGGCGGGAATTGTCCTGCGAGGACTTTGGTGAAATCACGGGCGACGACTTGAGACAATTGCTTTCCCAAGCCTATACCCTCCGGCGGAAGGCACATAATTTCAGGAACATGGCGAACGCGGCGCGGCGGGAGACGGACCATGCCGCCCAATCGGCCCTCATGTATATTTTCGGCGGTGGCGAAGTGCAGAAGCGATTAAAGGGCTTCCTGCGTGCGCAACGACAGCATATCCTCGTCAGCAATGTGGTGGACAACCTTCAAAGTATTCTTGAGCAGGCCCAGGACAGCCTGACGGGCAGTGAAAGAGGCGATGAGGTGCGGGCGTCCCACTTCGCTATAGAGGACGAGCTGGACCAGGACAATGAGCTGATAGCGGCCCGTGCAGATGCGGAGAAATTCCAAAAATCCCTCCATGCCCGAAATCTGAACAGGAAGGATACCGGTCTCATTCTGGATCAAGTTCGACAGAAACTTTTCGAGATGTGTGAACTACAGCAGAAAATGGCCGAAAAGGTACGCGAGGAGGAACGGTCGGTACAGCATTTGGAAAAATACGAGCAGGTGCTGGCAGGAAGCGGAGAGGGAACGACGAAGCTGGAGGCGCTGAACAAAATTTTGCCCGCCATGAAAAAACAGCCCCCAGAAAGTCCCATGGGAAAACGCCTCCGCTCAGGGTTTATTGTTCGGGCCTTGCGCACCGTAGATCGGGCGGCGCGACATGCGAGTGAATTCGGCGCGAAGGCGGATCAGTACCTTCAAGATTTCCACGCCGCTTCCGAGCGATTGGGCAGGGATTATCAAATTCATGTGTTGGAAAATCCCGAAAGCGAGGAGGAAGGCGCGCAAGTTACCGGAGTTTTCGACAGCGGCACGCGCATTTTTATGGATAGGTACGTGGAGAACATCATGGAGGCAGCACCGGACGCAGTCGTCTCCACCCCCGAGGACAAGGGGGTCAGAACCTATGGCCGGGCGGGTTCCGGTTCTCGTTTTCGCGGTGGGAGTGGAAGTGGCTAATCGGATTTGCAGATGCGAAAGCCCATAAAGTCGGCTTTTGTCGACGGACTCGCATACCAGCTTCGATAGGCGCTTCGGCATTCTGGTGTAATAATGCACCAACTGCCGCCCCGTGTTACACGCTCTTCCAGTGTGTCATCCAGCCAGGCTTGGCCCCGGTCCGGGGCCCCGGTATAATCCGGGTGGCGATGGTCCTCACACCACTCGCAGACATTACCGTGCATATCGTAAAGGCCCCAGGCGTTGGGAATTTTCAGGCCCACGGGATGGGTGCGCCCGTCAGCGCTTTCATGGTTCCAGGCGTAGTCTGCCAACATCGACTCGTCCCGTCCAAAACACCAGTCATCCGTGCTGCCAGCGCGGCACGCATATTCCCATTCTGCCTCGGAAGGCAAGCGAAACAAGCCCTCTCCGAGACCGGTCAGTTTTTTTGCGAACCCCTGGCAGTCATCCCAACTCACGTTTTCCACCGGCAATTCGGGTTCGCCCTGAAAACCCGACGGATTGCTTTTCATGACGGCTTGCCATTGTGCCTGGGTTACGGGATACTTGCCCATCCAGAAACCATGGTTGATAGTCACTTCATGCCGGGGTTCTTCTTCGACGGAGCCGTCGTCGCTCCCCATGTAAAAGTGGCCTGGGGGCATCCAGACCAACTCGATCCCCGCCACGGTAATGGGAGCCCGCGACTCCTCTTCGCTGGAAATACGTTTGCGCTCGCGCCCTCGTTTCGCAGCGCCCTGATAAAGTTCAATCGCAGTCTGATAGAGCTTCCTGGCGGCTTCAAAATCCGGCAATACGGTTTCGGCCTGGGCAACCAGCTCAACCACGCCCTTCGTTTCCATCTCCAGAAAGGGGAGCAAGCCCTCCGTTTCGAGACTTTTGACCGTCTTTTCCAGTTGATTGCGCACCTCCACCAACACCGCCTCCCCATACTTCATGGCCACCTTCAGGGCCTCGACATAGTATACGGCGGCCCGGTGGTAATGTTGGGTTGCCTTTATGACACCCGAAGTGGCGCGGGCGAGCTTCTCCTCCTCCATAGCGCGGACAAAAACGTCGGGGGCCAGTTCCTCCGCCCGGGCAACTTCGGACTTTTGGCGGATTTCCTCCATCTTGGCGCGTGTTGACTTCAAGGCCAACATCTTTTTCATGATGGCCTTGGCGCGATCAATAGCTTTGGTGAAGCTCGCCGCCGCATTCTCGAAGGCGGTCTTCGCCGGGCCATATTGCTTCAACTGCTCGTGGGCCTCGCCATTGCGAAACAGCTCCACACCTTCGTTAAGGGGCTGGTTGGCCAACTTGTCACAGCCGTTATGTTTTGCATCCTCAGCCAGTTGATAGGCTTTCAATTTGACCAGGCGCGTTTCATCCCGGGTAACATTGTCTTCCATCACGGCGGGATGGGCCATGGCGGCGGCCTTGGGAGCCAGGCAGGCCTCAAAGGCCGCTACAAGTTCGTTGGCCGTCTGAAAACGGTCCTCCGCCCGGAAGGCGAGGGCCTTCTCAACCACCGTGATAACCTCGGCAGACAATTCGCGACGCTGCCCGATGGGCGCATACTGATAGGCCGCTATGGCATCCATTATCGAGGCGGCATCTGGCCCGGCGAAGGGCAAGGTTCCCGTCAGCAGTTCGTAAAGTGTTACGCCCTGAGAGAAGATGTCCGAACGGGTATCACCCGGCGACCCGGCTATCACCTCGGGTGCCATATAAGCGGGCGTTCCGCCGGGTGCCTCGCCCTGACTGTCCGCTGTGGGATCGAAGAGCCGGGCCACGCCGAAATCGGCCAACTTGGCATGGCCTCCCTCTATCTCAAGCAGGATGTTGGCCGGCTTGATGTCACGGTGGATGATGTTGTGCTTGTGGGCGTAGGCCAGCCCCTCGGTACTCTCCTTGCCGATGCGCAGGGCCATTTCCAGGGGAAGGCCCTTGGGGTGTACCCGAAGCAGCATGCCCGCATGAGAACCCACGAACTCCAACACGAAATACTTCCGCCCCTGGTATTCGCTGAACTCGAAGATGGTCACGATGGCCGCGTGCTTCCCCAGCGCGGCCACGGCCTTGGCCTCCTGCAAAAACATGGCCTCGTGCGACTTATCGAGGAACTGGTGGAGAAACTTGATAGCCACGTAGCGGCCCAGGGTTAGATCCCGCGCCTTGTACACCGCGCCATAGGCCCCCTTTCCAAGCACAAAGGTAATCTCGTAGTTGCCCAGGCGGGCACCGAGCAACGGATCCGCCAGCGGGTCAGTACTCGCTGCCTGCTGTGGATTTACATCGTCCAACAAACTATGCCGAACGTCTGAACCTACCATATGACTACCCTGTGGCCCATTCAATTCCCCAATAGAGTCCATTCACTGCGCGGCGGGAACCCCGCCCTCTCGCTCGACGGTATAATAGCGCAGAATTCAAACAAAAGACCAGAGTGACGTGGCACGCGATCCCGTCAAACTGCTATGATGAGGCCTCTATTTTCTGGATTACCGCCAGCCCACATCTGCGATGCAAGACGTATGCATGCCCATGTGTTATGGCCGCGGCCGGATTGCACATTCACTTTGAAGGAGATAATTTAGTGGAAGAACGTGTTCATAATTTTTCGGCGGGTCCCGCTGCCATGCCCCTGACCGTACTCAAACGGGTTCAGGCCGAGTTGCTGTGCCTTCCGGGGGCCGGTGCCTCCGTTATGGAGATAAGCCACCGATCCAAGGCCTTCTCCGACGTGCTGGCCGGGGCCAAGGACAATATAAAAACCCTTTTGAACCTGCCCGACAACTACAAGATCCTTTTTCTCCAGGGCGGCGCTTCCATGCAATTCACCATGATCGCCATGAATCTCCTCAATGGCGGGACGGCGGACTACCTCAATCTAGGCTCCTGGTCGAAAAAGGCCATTGCCGAAGCGAAAAAGCATGGCACGGTGAACGTTGCCTGGGACGGCAGTGCCGACAACTTCAACCGCATGCCCTCCAACGACGAACTGAAACTGACCCCCGGTGCGGCCTATGTCCACTCCACGGCCAACGAGACGATCCAGGGCATCGAATTCGCCGAGGCCCCCGACACGGGCGACGTGCCGCTCCTTTGTGATTTCTCCTCCGCCTTCTTGAGTCGCCCCATCGAGGTGGAAAAGTACGGCATGATCTACGCTGGCGCCCAGAAGAACATCGGACCCTCTGGTGTCGCCGCTGTCATCATTCGTGACGACCTCGTCGAACGCTGCCCCGAAGGACTTCCGTCGTTGCTGGACTACCGCGTGATGGTGAAGAATGACTCCATGTACAACACGCCGCCCGCCTTTGGCATTTACATGATCAATAAGGTCACGGAATACCTGCGCAACGACATCGGCGGCCTCGAAAAGATGGAAGCCATTAACCGGAAGAAAGCGGCGACGCTTTACGATGCCATCGACCAAAGCGAAGGTTTCTACACGGGCCACGCCAAGGAAGGCAGCCGTTCGCTCATGAACGTCACCTTCGTGCTCAAGGACAGCGCGCTGGACGCAAAGTTCCTCGAAGAATCCAAGGCCGCCGACCTCGACGGCCTCGGGGGACACCGCTCCGTGGGCGGATTCCGCGCGTCCATCTACAACGCCATCACCCAGGAAAGCGTCGATACACTGGTCGCCTTCATGAAGGAATTCCAGCAGAAAAACGGCTAGACAAAACCGACTTTCCCCGCACGGCAAGACGTCGCGCGGGGACTGCCTCGCCCACAACCGCGCAGGTTAGTGAAGTGAGCCTCGGGGCCAACAGGCCTACGGGGGTATGAAATACGCGCCCAAACAGGCGGGGCTGTCCCCAGATCAGGTGGATGTTTAGACAGCGAAATCGAGTTATCCATGCTGAAACTGAACCACAAAAAACACGATATCACGCTTGCCAGCTTCCCGAATTACGGTCCAGGCCCTGTTGAGGAAATACCAGGTTATGAACACGAGTACCTGCTTGACGGTATACGCCGAGAGCAGGCCATCAACCGCTACGGGATCTCTGTGACGGAAAAAGGCCGAATTGCCGCATCGTGTATGCTTTTTAGTTGCGGTGGACCGACTGGAGTCAGTCAGCACTCGGCTATCGTACACAATGATTCCTGCGTTATCGTAATCGGTCAATTTGCCGTATCTTTGTATCTGCCCTCACTAAAACTTGAATGGGTAGCGAAAGCGGATCCGGAATCGGAAACGTGCTTTGGCATTTACTACTCCGATACGCAAAAGTGTTTTATTTCACACGGCGAAATCGTGATTGCGCGCATCTCGCTCCAAGGCGAAGTAATCTGGCGGGCAAGCGGGGCTGATATCTTTTCCGAAGGTTTTTCGCTGCACTATGACCACGTAGACACAGTTGATTTCAACGGGAGAGCTTATAGCTTCGACATTGAAACCGGACGCGAAATAACAAGTTAGCGGCATGCGCAATTCGCCCCGAAGGGGCACGATAGGTTAGCCCAGGGCAACGCCATGGGTCCCAATACGCTCCCTGACAATAGCCCTGAAAGGGCGACATAGTTTACGCCGCGTCAGTTTCACTTGTTGCAGGATGAAATTCCTGTGTCGCCCTTTCAGGGCTTGTCGATATATCGATTCAGCAACCCAAGGCGTTGCCTTGGGCTAACCTATTGAGGCCTTTCAGGCCGGTTAGAGAACCAACCATGAGGAACCTACCATGCGAATTCTAATTGCGGGATGTGGCTACGTAGGTTCCGAACTCGCCCGGCTATTGCTCGCCGAGAACCATGAAGTCTATGGTCTGCGACGTGACCCCGCTCAATTACCCGAGGGCGTACACTCCGTTGCCGCCGACCTTACAGATGTCTCGACCCTGGAAACGCTTCCGCAAGGCCTCGACATCGTGTTCTATACCGCCAGCGCCTCCGGTCACAGCGAAGAAGCCTGCCGTGCCGCCTACGTCACAGGCGTGAAAAACCTGCTGGAAGCCCTGAAAGACCAATCCCCCCGACGCTTCTTTTTCACGTCCAGCACGGGGGTCTACGCTCAAAACGATGGCGAACTACTCGACGAATCGAGTCCGGCAACCGCAGACCGCCCCACCGCCCAGGCCCTCTGTGATGGCGAAACCTTCGCACACCATGCCGACATCCCGGCCACTGTCGTTCGCTTCAGCGGCATCTACGGTCCGGGCCGCACCCGGCTCATCGACAGCGCGGCATCGGGAACGGCGCGTCTCGAAAAAGGCAACACCTCCTACCTCAATCACATTCATCGTGATGATTGCGCAGGTGTCTTGCTCCACCTGATGCATCTGAAAAAACCATCGAAGCTCTATCTGGCCACAGACGACGAACCCCGCTCGCGGAACGACCTCTTGGCTTGGATCGCAGAAACCTTGAGAAATCCCCTCCCACCCAGCGTCGATGCGAACGATACAGTAGAAAGCTCATCGACACGCGGTGGTAACCGACGTTACAGCAACCAGCGCCTTCGCGACAGTGGCTACACCTTTAAGTACCCGACATTCCGCGAAGGCTACGGCGCGCTGATTGCCGCACGGTGTGGCGACAAGTAGTTGAATAGGTGGTGGCGGCGACGCAACAACGCTCTCGTTCCCACGCTCCGCTTGGGAATGCCTGTCCCTACGCTCTGCGTAGGAACGCCAACACGAAATCCGATTGCTCTTTCGAGTAAGCAACCGCTTTTGTCGAGAATTGGTAACAGGGCGCTTTGCTTGCACAGAAAGCCACGCCGAGAGCACTCATGGCTCAAGAATACAGTTCCCACAACAAGGAATAATCTGTGCCACGTAACTGGTCCAACGTCCCCTTCTCGCCCGCCAGACTCCCTTTCTTTTATGGATGGGTATTGCTCGCTGCCGCCACGGTGGGCATCGTAGCCAGCATCCCCGGCCAGACCATGGGCGTGGGCATCTTCACCGACTTCCTGATCGTTGTTCTCGAACTGACCCGCAGCCAGCTCAGTCTGGCCTACGCCTTGGGAACGATCTGCAGCGGTCTCCTGCTGCCCATGGCGGGCACGTGGGTGGACCGGCTTGGCATCCGCACTACGGGAACCGCCGCCGCCATCGGCCTGGGGCTGAGCCTTATCCTGCTGGCCAACGTAACTCGAATCGCCGCCATTCTTCCCTTGCCGACCTCGATATCTCCCTTCGTCGCCATTTTCGGATGCTTCCTGTGTCTGCGCTTTTTTGGCCAGGGCTGCCTCACCGTGATTGCCCGCGTCGCGGTTGGAAAATGGTTCGACCAATACCGGGGGCGCGCCGTGGCCCTCATGGGCATCGTC
>JAJRPE010000141.1 GCA_024280935.1 Candidatus Hydrogenedentota bacterium | reverse complement strand
TTCCAAGCAAATACCCAAGCATTCCTTCCTTGAAAAAACAGTTGTGTTTCGACAAATTCAGGCAACTCTGGAAGCGTCGCTGAAATCTCTTTTTTTACCAAATATTTAATGGCACTGATCTGTTTTATTGACAACCCGCATGATACGTCAAATTTAGGCACCTTTATCTCCAACAATAGAATTGACTCAATCCAACCGGTGACCAGGGTGCGCCATAGCTGGCCTTGCACCCTGGTGAACACATCGAAATAAATCTTATGGCTACAGCTTCTTGAGAAACCAACAGGGCTTGGCCTGAAGAGAAATACGGTCTCCTTATAACATAGTGATGCTCCTGCGCTACAGTTTCTCCACGGGATTCTTCAAGCACCCTTGTCCTGGCGGTTGAGCGCGCGGGTATGGAGTATTTCGGTTTTTGCGCTCTTCGGCCCCACGTGGCTCCCCGGAAGGATCTTCCCTCCTCTGTATGTGCCCCATTTGTGCTACGATCATCTTAGCTAGGGAGGCAATACCATGAGCAAGAGCGCAACGGTCCGAGTTCGGATCGAGCCGGACCTGAAGGAAAACGCGGAGGCGATATTTAATCGCTTGGGGTTGAACGCTACGCAGGCGATTACGATCTTTTATCGGCAGGTGGAGCTTCGAGGCGGCCTCCCTTTTGAGGTGGCCGTTCTGACCGATAGGACGAAGCGTGCGTTCGAAGCGACCGATGCCGGGGGGGACCTGGTCATTTGCGAAGACGGCGATGATATGTTCAGCAAGCTGGGTATCTGATGTTTGTAATCGTTCGCAGTTAAAACTCAACCTTTGCGTCTTAGCGCCTTTGCGTGCCAAACAAAAAAGATCGCACGCAAAGCCGCGAAGACGCAAAGAAAAGAAACAAGCGTTCATCGCCTGCTGCGGGCAAGGAGGTTGGGCATCCCTGCCCGACATAACGCGCCCGGCGGATGTCGAAAACGCACCCGGGTTTGTGATGATGCATTGATTGTCCAAGACAAGGTATAGTGTTTTCTTGATGTTCAATTCCCAAGGGGCTGCGTGTGCCGATGGCGGGTTTTATGACCGACGCACTCTTTTATGTCGGGCTGGAAAGCCCAATCCCCTTTAGGCCATTGCGCAGTCGGGAACTGTCCCCTTAAGCCACGAAGGGTTACTATGCGTACAAAGAATTCCCCCCTCGACGATACACGCCTCACCGCGTTGATTGATTGCTATCGGGGTGGCCTTTTGGAGGATGTGGTGCCCTTCTGGCTCCGCCATGGGCTGGATGGAGAGCATGGCGGCATCATGACGTGCCTGGACGCCGACGGAACCGTGATTGACACGGACAAGGGCCTTTGGCAACAGGGGCGATTCGGGTGGCTCATGGGGACGCTGCACCATAGCGTTGAAGCCAGGGAAGATTGGTATCGCGCTGCGGAATCTTGCATCGGGTTCATCCGAAAGCACGGCTTTGCCGACGACGGACAGATGTATTTTCAGGTGACCCGCGCGGGCAAGCCCCTTCGAAAGCGGCGCTATGTGTTCAGCGAGTCTTTTGCCAGCATCGCCATGGCGAATTGGGCGCGCATGTCTGGTTCCGGCGAGGCGGCCGAGGAAGCCATCCGGCTTTTCGAGCAATTTGTGGACTACAATTTCACGGCGGGCAAAATAGCGCCCAAGGTGGACCCCGAAGCGCGGCCAAGCCAGGGCATCGGTCCCAACATGATTCTCATCAACACGTGTCACGTTCTGCGCGATACTATCGGCTATGAAAAGGCCGAACACTACATTGGCCAGGCCATCGAGTCTATCGAGCGCTATTTTGTGAAGCCCGAACTCAAGGTGGTCATGGAAACGGTCGGCCCCCAGGGCGAGATCATTGATCACCTCGACGGGCGCCTGTTGAACCCCGGCCACGCCATCGAAGCGGCCTGGTTCATCCTCCACGAAGCCCATTATCGCGGCAACGATCCCTACCTCCGCGAGCTTGGCTGCACGATGCTCGACTGGATGTGGGAGCGGGGCTGGGATCAGGAATACGGTGGCATACAGTACTTCCGCGACCTCAAGGGTTTGCCGACCCACGAATACTGGCATGACATGAAATTCTGGTGGCCCCAGAACGAATGCATCATCGCTACCCTCCTCGCCTACGCCCTCACCGGTGATGCGAAGTATGCGGAGTGGCACACCCTCGCCCACAACTGGGCTCACGAACACTTCCCCGACAAAGAACATGGCGAGTGGTATGGCTACCTCCACCGGGATGGCCGTCTATCCACCCCCCTCAAAGGAAACATGTGGAAGGGTCCCTTCCATCTCCCCCGGATGCAATGGTATTGCTGGAAATTGTGTGAAGGCATGGAGCAAGCGGGGGAGGGGACGCCCCCTGCACCGGTTATGTTTTAGGAGGTTGGGCATCCTTGCCCGACACAAAAGAAGTTTGAAGTTAGAAGGGTGAAATTTGAAGGCAGGCGTTCACGGGCCGCCACGGGTGCCACGGACAAGGCGCGACAGCCCTTGCCCGTGTCTGTATTCACGCCTTTCGCCTTGGCCATAAACTGCAAGGGTGCCACCTACACAGACGCGAGGAACGAGCGGCTTTGTGGGTGCGGGGCATTCGGGGTCGAATGTAACATAGGGCGGCATTCCGCCTGTGTTTTTATTGCTGGGTCGCAGCAGGGACCTGTGCAGAACGAAGAAACAAACAAATGGCCTTCATCAAATCCAGGCTCCTCTCCTCCGCAAAAAACCGCTACGGGTGCCACGGGTAGGCCTGGCAGGGTTTACCCGTGCCGAGCTATGAGATTGGCTAAACGCTTGTTGGGCACATTTTCCAAGCACGGGCAAGGGCTATCGCCCCTTGTCCGTGGCACCCGTCAGTGTGTTGTAAACGGGTATTAATTTTCATCCCCGGCGGCTGTAGGGTAGTTTCCAGGGCGTACGGTACATCGCACCAACCAGGGCATCGGCTTCCTCGCTGCTGGTGATGCGTTCCGCTTCGGGATCCCAGATGACTTCGCTTTTTGTGCGGCACGCGATGCTCCCCAGGTGGGCGAGGGCGGTGACATGGTGGCCCACCTCCGGGTTGGAGAGCGGCTGGGCGCGGGTACCCATGCAATCAAGAAAGTTGCGCACGTGGGCCGGGCGGCCATCGGGACTGGCCTTGTGCGTTTCCGGTTCCAGGCTACCCGAGCCTGCACTGTCAGGAACCACTTCCCAACCACTCTGCGACACGATGAGCGTACCATTGGCCCCGCTGAAAGCCGCACCGCTCGTTCCCCAGTGGGGGCCTATCGTGCCCTGAAGCTGGTGCTCCCAGGTGAGCGTGTAGGATGGGAACTCGTAGATGGCCGTCTGGGTATCGGGGGTCTCGATGACATCGCCCATAACCCGAACGCCGCCCATGGAGGAAATACGCGACGGCATTTCGAGGCCGGTGGCCCATTGGCACAAATTGATAACATGAACCCCGAGGTCGGTCATGAGTCCGCCCGCATAATCCCAGTACCAACGAAAGTTGTTGTGAAATCGATTTGGATTGAAGGGGCGCTCTGGGCTTGGGCCAAGCCAGAAATCATAGTCCACGCCATCGGGCACGGGGCCATCCGCCGCAGCCTTAATGGGCCAGCCCTTGTAGCTCCAGCCCCGAACGGAGCGAATAGCGCCGAGTTTGCCGGACTGAACGAAAGCGACGGCATCCTGATGATGCTGCCCGCTTCGCCATTGGGTGCCCACCTGCACGACACGCTTGTGCTCCCGCGATGCCTCAAGAATGGCGCGGCCTTCATCGATAGTGCGGGCCAGGGGCTTTTCCACATAGACATCCTTCCCCGTCTGGCAGGCGTAGACAGCGGGTAGGGCATGCCAGTGATCGGGGGTGGACACCACGACGGCGTCAATGTCGTCGCGCTCCACGACACGGCGAAAGTCGCTGACCGCGTCGGGCTTGTTGCCGCCCTGTTGCTCCACATGAGCGACGGCCTTGGCGAGGTGTCCTTCGTCCACATCGCACACCACGGCACATTCCACCTCGGGATTATTCAGGAAGGCCGCCAGATTCCCCGTGCCCCGGCCGCCATAACCAATCGCACCAATACGGATGCGGTCATTGGCGCCCACTTCGGCTTTCGCGGTTTTTATCTGCAAGGCTACAGCCGAGGCGGCCACGGTGCTATGGAATTGTCGGCGGGTAATGCGTTTCACGCTGCGTCCCTTTCGCGATGGGTGATTTATTCCTGGAACACCGATGGTAGCAGAAAGGGGAGGGGTTGTTCCCGCTGGGAGAAATGACGTAGGAGTGCGGACTTTCCAGTCCGCAACAAAAGCAGCCTGATGGCCAGCAAAGGCCCCTGTGTGAATTACAGCCGAGACGGATGATTTGGATAACCCAAGCGTCGGTTACTATTCCTCACCGCTCGGTTCGCCAATCGGCTCCAACAGCAGATCGCCCAGATCGAGCACGTGGCCCGCGACGATTTCCAGCGCAATGGCCTCCGTCGCCCCGTCAAGCTTCCTGCCGATCCATCGCTTGAGTTGGAATTCACCCGCTCCTGCCGGGAATTCATCGATGAGGGCAAAGGTCCCGTCCTCATCGGTCATTATCGTGCGGGAAACCTGACTTGTTTCCTTTTGATAGCGCAACCAGGAATAGTCGTCCGCCGTAAAAACAAGTCCAACGGATATGCTCGATAGTGGCGCACCGTTTCCATCGACCAATCGTCCTTCCACACCGCCCGTTCGATGCAGCACCACGGTATCGGCGGTATAGCTTTCCATGGGTTCGCCGATGACCGCCACGGTCTCATCGGTCATGTAGCCCTCCTTGGAAACCCGAAAATACGCCGGCATGTCGGGCACAAACACCTCAAAGCGAACTACTCCTTCCGCGTCTGTCTTGCCAGCGGGAGTACTTGAGGTGTTGGCCACCGCTTCCACCTCCGCATCGGGTATAGGAGTCCGCGAAGTATCGACAATCTGAACCGATAGGGCTACCGGGTCGGGAATGCGAAAGGAAAAGCTCCGTGCCATCCCCGCCTTCCACTCAAATTCTTGACCGTATAGATCCCGCTCATTGTCTTGCTTAAGGCCGTTGTACTCCGGCCAGATACGATAGGATCCCGAATGCCTGAGTTCCTGTTTCACAGGATAATTGGGAATATCTTCAAAGCCTGGGCTGAAATATAGGAACTGTTGGTTGTCCGTACTTCGGGCGATAACGTGCGTAAAGGGCAAGGGTTTCCCTGACTGTTCACCGACAACCTGGACGGCGATCTGCATGACCTGCTCGACACCAGGCAGAACGATTTTCAGATTCGTCGCTTTGCCCGGCGAAAGCGATCCAACATGGTACGCAAGCAAGCGCTTATAGCCATCGGTTGCACGCAGCAGTGGTGCATCGACAAGGAGCACAACATCGGGTACGGCCGCAAGGGCTTCAAACGAAAACACCCCATTCATGTCGCTATAGGTGCTGTGCGAATAGGCCGCCAAGATCTCAGAGTTGGTTAGGGATTCGACCTGGTGCGCATAGTCTGGGTCATCAACCACACCGAATCGTCCCTGCACCGAGATGAGCGCCTGAGCCAAGGGCCTACCATCGCCCGTAACCACAGTCCCAGAAAGAGCGACCATGGGGGTCGTCATGGTCAATGTCGGTATTTCTGTCTTGTTGGCAGGGATCTCGCTGAAAAAGACTTGGTGACCATTTGGCGCTGTCACCATCAACGATACGGTCCCCTCTTCCGCAAAGCCCAAGAGAAAATTGCCGTCCTCATCGGATGAGGATACTGTCCTCCGTGGAGACGAATAGTCTCCGCTAAAAGACTTGATGAGGTAAAGCGGTACGATTCCTGCGTGTTGCACCGGCTTTCCATCCGGCCAAACGACACGCCCGCGCATGGTCATCCCCTGCGTGAGTGTAAAGTCGACATCCTCCTTGTGGGTACCGGGTTCCACCTGCACGTTCTGCTCATTTACGGTCATATAGCCCATGGCCGTTACACCGACTTGGACAAAACCCCTCAAGTTCGGAGGGTCGAAACGTATTAATCCGCTGAACTTAGATTCCTTGCCGGAGCGGGATGTCGTGGTGTAGCCCCAGTAGATCTTGTGATGGCGTATGCCCGCGACCGTATAGGCGCCATCCGCATCCGTTGTTGCGGTGAAAACCTGCATACGCTCGAAGGAGTGCAGTCCGTCGCGGGATGCGACCGTTATCGTGGCCCCCGGCACTGGGTAGCCGCGCTCGTCGTAGATGGTGCCCGAAAGGATGGAGGTCGGCTCTTCGGGTTTCGGAGTAATTTCGGCGATTGGCTCATTGTCGGATTCTTCGGCTATTGTCGCAGAGGCCGGGATGGCGGCCAAATGATCCGGTTCTGACACCCAGTTCGCGGTGGCTTCCTGCGACAATGGCCGGATCGTGGTGGTCACTTTCGCTCCATAGTCAACTTGTTTATGCGGTGTCCACAGGCCCAGGCCAGTCGCGCCCAGATAGGCCGCAGCCAGAACCACAGCAACGCCAAGCGAAACGGCGACCGGTCGGGGTGGCCGAAAGGTCCGTAGCGCTGCATCGGGTCTGACCGACGCTGTTGACGGCAGCGTGCCCAAGGCAAGTTTTCCCAACGAAATAGAAAGCGCCGATGGTGCGCAGAACGCCATCGACTTTTCCAAAAACACCCCCAATGCCGCAGCCGTCACAATAAGCCCCTGTTTCTTCAGTGCCTCTCGAATCTGTTCTACGCCCTTGTTGACCCGAAATCGAATGGTGGATTCGCCTACCCCCATGGCCTCGCCCAGCGCCTGGTTGGTTTTGCCCTCCAGAAAACGCCCAATGACCGCGTCGCGCAAGTCAGCGGGCAGGGCGTCAATGGCGGCGTCCACGTGCTCCAGGATGTCGTCGATTGCTGGTTCATCCACCGCAGCTTTTTCATCGTGAAAAACCCGCTCCCGATCACGGCGGCGGACCTCCCCTTTGATCTTGTCCAGCGCACGATTGCGCGTTACGCGGTGCAGCCATGGTCCCAAGGGGTCCTGCACGGTTACCCGTCCTCGAAGCAGGCTGATGAAACATTCCTGGGCCACGTCTTCCGCGTCATGGGTGTTGCCGAGAATGCGCCGGGCGGTGGCGTAGACCATGTCGAGATAGCGGTCGACCAAGGTGGTGAAGGCCTCCGCGTCGCCCCGTTCGCGCCAGGCCTGCCAGAGTTCTGTATCGCTCATGGTGTCTTCCTTTGTGGGGTTGATTGTACCCCAGGAACGACGCGGTGATGGAAAACCGCAATGAGGGGGGGGATAAGGGTAAGCATTCACGACCTGTGACATCTTGCTCCTTAAAAAACAACCTGCGGGTGCCACGGGTAGGCCTCTCAGGGCTTACCCGTGTCGTTCCTACCGATGAGG
>JAJRPE010000140.1 GCA_024280935.1 Candidatus Hydrogenedentota bacterium | reverse complement strand
CTGGGCTAAGTTCCGTCATCCACTTCGTGGATTAAAAGAGCACTCGTATTTTCGGTTTTACCGGTGACACCGGCCCCTTTTAGGGACCCTCCTCATACCCCCGGCTCTGCCGGTGGTTACTGATTCATGGAGCATGTACCGTATGAATTTCTTGATTTTCTACGATTCATCGGCCTATACTCAAACTCAGGGTGTGGCATCGTAACGCAACCGGGTTCGCTCGGCTTTATTGTCTTAGCCCACAAAAACCGACAAGAAACAAGAAGCTACGGTGATGAGGGTCAGTCAGGACCGCATGTCTTGATTCTGGTCTGACCGCTATCTTCATTACTGACCGCCCACAGTGTGCCGCGTGGGGTCGCGGCGGCTTGCGGGCCGTCGTTTGCCCCACGGGGAGACGCACGTGAAGCTATATGCACCGAAAGGCACCGTGGCGGAGGAGACGCGGGTTCCGCTGTCGCCCGATGCCGTGAAGAAGCTCGTGAAGCTGGGCTTGGAAGTTCACATCGCCGCAGGCATGGGGGACTCTTGCGGCTGGGCCGACGATCTTTTTACCCAGGCTGGGGCCGTGATCGCTTCGCCTCACGCCTTAGGGAAAGCGGATATTGTCGTGGGGCTGGAACAGCCTGACCCCGCCTTGTTTCGGGGTATGAAGGCCAGCGCGCTCTACATCGGCTACCTCGATCCCCTCAACGCTGCTGATGTGGTGGATGGGCTGGTGGAGGCGAAGGTCAATGCCATCGCCATGGAGTTCATTCCGCGAACAACCCTCGCGCAGAAAATGGATGCCCTCAGCAGCCAGGCCAACCTGGCGGGCTACGTATCCGTGTTACAAGGGGCCAGCGCCCTGGGCCAGATTTTGCCCATGATGATGACGCCGGCGGGCACCTTGAAACCCGCCCGTGTTTTCGTCATCGGCGTGGGCGTGGCCGGACTTCAGGCCATTGCCACCGCCAAGCGACTGGGTGCCCGGGTTGAGGCCTTTGATACGCGCCCCGAAGTCGCCGAGCAGGTGCAGTCCCTTGGGGCCAAATTCGTCAAGGTTGATCTGGGGGAGACGGGCCAGACCAAAGATGGCTACGCCAAGGCCCTGACCGAGGCGCAACGCGCCAAACAGCAGGAGGCCATGGCCGAGGTGGTGGCTCAGTCGGATTTGGTCATCACTACCGCGCAGGTCTTCGGACGTCGTGCACCCATTCTAATCACGGACGCCATGCTCGCCGCCATGCGTCCTGGCAGCGTGGTCGTGGATGGTGCGGTGGACAGTGGCGGCAACGTGGAAGGCGTTGTTTCCGGCGAGAATACCCTTTGCCATGGCGTGACGATTGTCGGGCTGCCCCACCTGTCCCGGCAGGTATCCGCCCATGCGAGCCAGATGTATGGTGCCAACATCTACAATCTTATCGAACATTTCTGGGACAAGGAACAGAACAGTCTGTCCCTCGACACCGATGATGAAATCATGGATGGGTGTCTCATCGTCAGCGACGGCGAAATTCGCAACGAGATGATCCGCGAAAAACAGGAGGCCCGTTAAATGAGCATGATACTTCTTTTATTTACTTTCGTACTGGCCATTTTCCTTGGGGTCGAACTGATCAACAAGGTGCCGTCTCAACTGCACACGCCCCTCATGTCCGGGGCGAATGCTATTTCCGGCATCACCATCGTGGGAGCCCTCCTCGCGGCGGGCCAAACAGATAACGATACGCTGGCCACGGCCCTCGGCTTTCTGGCCGTGGTCTTTGCCAGCATCAACGTCGTGGGTGGTTACTGGGTAACCCATCGCATGTTGGCCATGTTTAAGACGAAGGACCCGGGCAAGTGAGCACCTTCATCGAACTCAGCTATATCATCTCTGCTGTTCTTTTTATTCTGGGACTGAAAATGCTGGGCAACGCCAGTACCGCTGTCCGGGGCAACAGCATTTCTGCCGGCGGCATGTTGCTCGCCGTCGTCGTCACTCTCCTTCATCGAGATATCGTTTCCTACCAATGGATCATCGCGGGTATTCTCGTGGGCGGCGGTATTGGGGCTATAGCGGCGGTCCGTGTTTCCATGACCTCCATGCCCGAATTCGTCGCGCTCTTCAATGGCACCGGTGGCTTGGCCAGTCTGATGGTCGGCTGGGCAGCCTACTACGGTATGGCGGGCGACTATGGAGATCTGGAGATTCCTCGCGGGGATGTTGTTGTGCAGGTGGTGGCCACCTTTCTTTCGGTGCTCATCGGTGGTGTAACCTTTACCGGCAGCCTCATCGCTTACGCAAAACTTTCCGAGAAGATTGACGGAAAGCCCGTGCTCTTTACCGGCCAGCAGTGGCTCAACGGCTTGGTGCTCCTGTCCGTCGTTGCCTCGGGCGTGATTTTTGTCATCAATCCCGATGCGCCCGCCGCCGAAATCGCCTTCTATGTCACCATGGGCCTGGCCTTTGTATTCGGGGTGCTGGCGACGATTCCTATCGGCGGTGCCGATATGCCCGTGGTCATCTCCCTGCTCAACAGCTACTCCGGCCTTGCGGCCTGCGCGGCGGGTTTTGTTATTGGGAACACCGTCCTCATTGTGTCCGGTTCGCTCGTGGGTGCCAGTGGCATTGTCCTCACGAACATCATGTGCAAAGCCATGAACCGCTCCCTGGCCCACGTCCTCTTCAGTGGCTTTGGCAGCGCGGGTGGTTCCACCCAGAGCGGGGGCGAACAGGGGGAAGCCAAGTCCCTCACGGCGGAGGATGCCTACTATGTTTTGGAAGCGGCCGCGTCGGTCGTCATCGTTCCCGGTTATGGCATGGCCGTGGCCCAGGCCCAGCACGTGGTTCGTGAACTGGCGGAACTCCTCGAAAAGAACGGCGCCGAGGTCAAGTATGCCGTCCATCCGGTGGCGGGCCGTATGCCGGGCCATATGAACGTCCTGCTCGCCGAGGCGGATGTGCCCTACGAGCAACTCGTTGAGATGGATGATATCAACCCCACCATGGAGACGGTGGACGTGTGTATCGTTATCGGGGCCAACGATGTGGTGAATCCCGGCGCACGGGATGATGAAAGCAGCGTTATTTACGGCATGCCCATTATTAACGTGGATCTGGCCCGTAGCGTGTTTGTGCTGAAGCGGAGCATGGCCTCTGGCTTTGCGGGCGTCCAGAACCCCCTCTTCTTCAAGGAGAACACGCGCATGCTCTTTGGCGATGCCAAAGCTACCGTGACCCAGCTCGTGAACGAGTTCAAGGGCGCGTGAGGCACACCACCGGTGGCGCTCCCCGTTTCTCCGGTTACTTGGTACACTTTTTTACCTTGAAAACCGTGAAAAATGGGATTACACTGCCACCCGGTAGACGTGGACGGATCACTGGCGGTGTAATCATGCACCGGGTCAGTCCACCAGCAGCAACGTTGAGTTACAAGGAGAGCAGTTTACTATGCTGAATCTGGCCCATTTTCTGGATGTAACCGCCGAGAAACATCCAGACGTTACCGCCGTCATTCTGGATGAGCACCGCATGAGCTATGCGGAAATGGCATCGGCGGCGAAACGTGTCGCCAGTGCCCTGGCAGCCAAGGGCATCGGAAAAGGCGACAAAGTTGCCCTCATGATTCCCAATACGCCTCATTTTCCAATAATCTATTACGGTATTCTCCACACCGGTGCCACGGTCGTTCCCGTAAACGTGCTCTATACCCAGCACGAAATAGAGCATTACCTGAACGATTCCGAGGCCGTCGTATTTTTTGCCTACAAAATGTTTGAAGAAGAGGCCGTCAAAGCGTTCCATGCCGCCGAGACCTGTCACCACTATATTTCGGTGAGTGCGCCGACGGATATGGAAGCGCCGCCCGTCGGGGAAAACTTCATGCACCTGGTCATGGCTGCGGAGCCGGAATTCGACACGGTCCAAACCATGCCCGATGACACCGCCGTTATCCTCTATACCTCTGGCACGACGGGAGCGCCAAAAGGCGCGGAATTGACCCACTTCAATCTCTTCTTCAACGCCTTTTATTCTACCCGGGAGATTACCAAGCCCCAGGTCGGTGATGTGTGCCTGGTGACGCTTCCACTCTTTCACTCCTTCGGCCAGACCTGCCTCATGAACTCCTCCGTCCTTGCGGGTTCGACCATGTCCTTGTTGCCCCGCTTCGAGACTGAGAAAGCGATGGAGATCATCCAGCGGGACAAGGTGAAGCTCATTGCCCTCGTTCCAACCATGTATTTCTTCATGCTCAACGAAGCGGACTCCGCAGACTACGACCTCAGTTCCATTACCCACGCGGTTTCGGGGGGCGCGGCCTTGCCGGAAGAAGTTCATCGCCGCTTCCAGGAGCGCTTCGGTATTACCATCCTCGAAGGCTACGGCCTTTCCGAAACCAGCCCCATCGCCACCTTCAGCACCGCAGAGGACGAACTCCGGGTCGGGTCCATCGGCAAGCCCATCTGGGGTGTCGATTTGGCCATTAAGAAGGAGGATGGCTCCTTCGCGGAGGTGGATGAAGTGGGCGAGATTGTCATTCGCGGCCACAATGTTATGAAGGGTTACTACAATCGCCCGGAAGCCACCCGGGAAGCCATCGTCGATGGGTGGTTTTACTCGGGGGACATGGGGCGCAAGGATGCCGACGGTTTCTTCTACATTGTGGACCGGAAAAAAGATCTCATCATTCGCGGCGGTATGAATATCTATCCCCGTGAGATTGAAGAGGTGCTCTACGGGCACCCCAAGGTTCTGGAGGCTGCGGTGGTTGGCATTCCTGATGAAAGTCGTGGCGAAGAAGTGAAGGTCTTTATTTCGCCCCGCGATGGTCAGAAGATTTCCGTCGAAGAAATTCACACGTATATGCAGGAGCGTATGGCCAAGTATAAATGGCCCAAGGAAGTCGAAGTGCTGGCCGAGTTGCCCAAGGGGCCGACCGGTAAGATTTTGAAGCGAGAGTTGCGTACCGCGTAAAGGGGCGCGGTTTATGAAATACGATTACACGTCCTATTTTGAGAATGAGGTTTTGAGAAAGCGCTCCTATCTCAAGAAAGAATGGTGTGTTCGTGTTATTGAGAATCCGATGCGGGTTGAAGAGCAAGAAAATGGACGAATACGATTCTGGGGGGAAATCGAAGCGTTAAATGGTAGAATACTAAGGGTGGTTACGTTATCGGATAGAAGAACGATACACAATGCGTTTCCAGATAGAGGGTATAAAAGATGAAACTAAATTACTATGCCGATACGGATTCTCTTTATATCGACTTTTCAACGACCGAAAGCGTGGACAGTGTGGAAATCTCAAGTGGGGTTGTGGTGGATTACGATGCGTCAGGGAACGTGACGGGCATTGACATCGATCATGCCAGTGAGCTCCTTGACTTGAACGAATTGGTCACGAGCCACCTTCCCGTAAAGAAACAGGCCATATCGGCATAGCTCCCTGGGGCGCAGGACGATTCACCCGTAGAATCTAGGTTGGACGGATCGGGCTGCCAAGCCGCAAAAGGGAACGCCGGGGTGCCTTGAACCTTGGAGTTCATCGGCTTCCTCGTGCCGTCACAGTAGCCTTTGTGCATTCTGTTGCAGACTGTACCCCAACGTTGCATAAATTTGGTACCGAAACGCGGGACTGAATTCTAAGCGGCGTCCATTATTCGTTCAAGAAGGTGGCACAGGTCTTTTTGAACTGCTTTGTTGGCACTCATGCTGAGTGTAAGGGTACCTTGCGGCT
>JAJRPE010000139.1 GCA_024280935.1 Candidatus Hydrogenedentota bacterium | reverse complement strand
TGGCCCTTCGGGCCGATAAAACAATAGATCTCAAGAAAAACACCAACATGCATGGGAAATCATTAAAGAATGACATTTCTGAAAAAGTACGCTTAAATCGGATGAACCCCTTTTCGGCTCCGTAACGCTTACCTTTTTTCTTATCCGTTGAACATGTTTTCCTGGCACGGGCAAGGGCTAACGCCCCTTGTCCGTGGCACCCCAAGCTATCTGTGAACAGTTGCGAATAACCGTCGTGCCGCGCGATGCCGAGGCACGAGGCTTCGTGCGCTGGGAATATCACGCTGTCGTTGCTCCAAGCGCACGAACCGGCTGAGACCGGATCGTGCGGCACGTCCGAAAAGACTGGGGCTTGATCAACGGCATAGTCTGTGCAATAGCCAGTGAGCGTGAATGCTTACGAAAACCATGGCATTTTCGAAAGAACTTCGATATTGCAGAATTCGCATCACTCCTCTATACTGAGGCCAAGCGCATTCCAGTGTACAGCGGTAGTTCAACGTACGGGAGGTGGTGCCATGTCCCCGCTACATGTACAGCTAAATCGGGTTCGTAAACGGCTCTGGGCACAATTGGGGCTTGCCCACCTGTCCACGGCGCTGCTCTGGGCGACCTCGCTCGCCTGTGTATGGCTCCTCCTCTGCCGACTCTTCCCCACCCTCGCCTATGATCTTGAAGGTGCTGCGGCAATCGTAATAACGGGTGTCATTGCCGCCGCCTGGGCCTTCCTGAAGCAACGGCCCGGCCTCAAAGAAGCCGCCCTGGCCGCCGATGAGCGCCTCGGCCTCCGTGAACGGCTCACCTCCTCCCTCGAACTGGCCGAGCACCATGCCCCCATGGTGGATGCGGTCCACGAGGATGCCCTGCGCCATATCGGTCAACTGAACGCGGGCCGCGACTTTCCCCTCCTTCCCACCCATGCGACCAAATGGCTGGTCCTCCCTATCCTTATTTTTGGTGCGGGCTACATATTGCTCCCCGAATTTGACCTCTTCGGCTATCAGCAGCGGGCGCTGGAGGCCAAGGTCAAGACTGCGGTCCAGCAAGAAAAGGCCAAGCGCCTGGAAAAGGTCGCCAAAGCGCTTAAAGCCCCCGATAAGGTTCCACTGGCCGGGCTGGAAGCCAAGGCACTGGAACTGGAAACCCTCTCCGAAGAGTTAAAGCACGGAAAGATCACGGAGAAACAGGCTCTTGCCAAGGTGAAGAACTTGCGCGATTCGCTTAAGCAAGAGCGGATGGCCCTCCGATCCAAGTCCTATCTCAACAAGGCGGGGGACAAGGCCAATGCCTCCCCCTTCACCAAGGGACTCTCCAAAGATCTCCAGCAGGGCAATATGGCAGCGGCCAAAAAGAAGCTCGCAGACCTCCAGAAAAAACTCAAGAACGGCAATCTTTCCGAAAAAGAACGAAAAAATCTGGCCACGTCATTGAAAGAAATGGCGAAGGAATTACAGCAAAGCAACAAGAGTCCGTTGGATAAATCCCTGGCCGCTGCCCTGTCGAAAGCGGCGGCGGCGCTTTCCTCCAACAGCCCGGAAGGCATGAAGGAGGCCATGGACAGCCTGCAACTCTCGGAGAAGGAGTTACAGTCTGTTCTGGACCAACTTGCCCAGTTGGACAAAGCCATGGCGGCCATGAAGGCCTGGGAAAAGAGCATGATGGGGGCCAGCCCCTTCTGCCGTAGTTGTGGCAAGAAACTGGCCAAGTGCGAAAAAGGGAAGGCCTGTGACGGCTCACACCCCGGCAAGGACTGCTCTGGCACCTGTGGTGCGAGTAAATGCAGCGGTAGTGGCAGTGACAGTGCGAAGGGCGGCTATCAAAAAGGCCTGCGGCTTGGTAGCGGCAACGGTCCCGGCATGGGCGGCGCGGGACAGGGTGAGGGCAACCGTGTGGGCGACCTGCCCGACGTAAACGTTGCTTTTACCCCCACAATGCTTCCCGGACAGGTAAACGAGGGCAAGATGCTCGCCAGCATCATTCAGAAAACCACGCCGGACGAGGATAGCGAGGCGACGGTGCAAATCATGAGCGGCTCCATCGTGCAGGCCCAACAAGCCGCCGAAGAGGCGTTGACCCGAGAAGAAATTCCTCGGGGTTCAGAGGAATTCGTGCGCCAGTATTTCGGGACACTCGAAGCCGGGTCGGAAGCGCAATAGGGCGATGGCGAATTACCCGCGTAAAACTAACGCCACCCTTCCATTGGAATGTAGCACAGCCGTCTCGGCTGTGATTTACACAGGCGGGATACCTGTGCCACCCTGCTCCGTCCCATTTTTCCACGTAACTTCGGTACAGTCACCCCCTTGTGGAGGCACGATTTCACTGACGTACCAAAACACTGCTCCGCACGGGGGATACTGTCCCGATCACACACCAGGGAGTATCAATGCAACTGAGTAGGCGGCAACTCTTAACGATTGCGGGCATGGGCTTGCTCTGCGGCTGTTCGGGCAGTGTGGGCGACCGCACGGCTGCGGGCTGGGGCAAACAGGGGCGGCGCTTCGGCGAATTCCTCCGTCCCCGTGCCATTGGCGTCCACAATGGCGAAGTCTATGTCATTGACACCACC
>JAJRPE010000138.1 GCA_024280935.1 Candidatus Hydrogenedentota bacterium | reverse complement strand
GATTGCGACTGCGGCGAGTACCAAGAAGAGCGAGAGCGCTTTGGCACCGGCCCATTTTGCTACTCCACGGAGTAGTTCACCTACTCGGCTGCTCGTTGCCATGACTGTATTCTCCTTGTTAAAAAACCGAATCATCTGGAATAACACGCTCCCATCACCATACTGTTTTCGCAGACACGACGCAAGGGCTGTGCCAAGATGGTGAGGAATGCGATAATGCTGAAAACAAAGGACTGCCCACAATAGATGACCTGCTGAGCACAGGCGAAGTGATCAGAAACTGACCACCTGGACCGATCATTACGGGTTCTGCTACCGAATCTGCGGCGGCTTTTTGAGGTGATAGTCGTCTATCTTCTTCCTGAGGGTAACACGGGACACGCCTAACTGTTCCGCAGTCCGTTTGATATTCCATCCTGTAGAGAGGAGCGCGTGTTCTACGTGTTCCTTCTCCGCTTGGCGGAGGGTCTTCGGCTCATCGGAATTCGGCATCTGCGGGGAAGCATGCCCCATCGAGTTGAGAAGGATTTCTTCCGTTATGGTTGAATCACGACTCAACAGGGCTGCACGCGTCAATACGTTCACCAGCTCCCGAACGTTGCCGGGCCAGTCGTAGGCCTGAAGCCGGTGGAGCGCGCCTTGCTCTATTGCGGTAAGTTCCTTATGAAGTTCTCGGTTCAGACCAGACACGATGTATTCCGCCAGCGCTGGAATATCCGCCCGCCGGTCCCGCAGCGCAGGCACTTCAATCGTGGAAACAGCGAGACGGTAGTAGAGGTCCTCTCGAAATGTGCCTTCCGCGATCATCTTTGGCAAATCGCGATTGGTGGCCGCCACGATACGCCCCTTGAAACGCAGCAATTTTTCCCCACCAACACGCTCAAACTCTCGCTCCTGCAGCACGCGCAAGAGCTTGGCCTGCAGATCCTGAGACATGTCTCCAATTTCGTCGAGAAACAGAATTCCCTCGCCCGCCAACTCCATCTTACCTGATCGGGCCGTGTCTGCTCCGGTGAACGCCCCTTTCTCATGGCCGAACAACTCGCTTTCCAGCAGCGTGGCGACCACAGCGGAACAGTTGACGGCCACAAAGGGTTGGTCTGGACAGGTCGTCTCGTACAGTGTTCGCGCGACCAACTCTTTACCCGTGCCGCTATCTCCCACGATCAACACAGGGACTTGATTCTCGTCCAAGCGTGCGATGGCTTTCAGAATTTCAATAACTTTTTCGTCTGCCCCAACGATTTCGTGGGGCGGCCCTTCCGCAGGATCTATTGCCGTGGAAAGCTTGGGCCGTCTGCTTCTAATATGGCGGGCGGCCTTCTCGACAGCGACGAGCACCGCGTCGAGATCGAGGGGTTTCCGAATGTAGTCGAAGGCCCCAGCGCGGATGGCCTGAATGGTGGATTTGGCATCCTGCACACCCGTGATCATGATACTTACTGACGCACACTTCGCATCTTGAAGCTTATGAAGGATGTCCAGCCCCGAAGTGTCGGGCAGGTTCAGATCAAGAAAAACGATGTCGGGGTTCGTGGACTCGATCTGCTCGAATCCCTCAGCACCCGTGTAACTGAGTCCAACCGAGTGCCCATCCTCTTCAAGCTGAATTTGGAGGGAACGGCACAGCGCCATGTCGTCGTCGACAATATGTATTCGCATATCTACGCCTCTCTCAGACACTTGTCTGGCAGGTGGATGCGAAAAACAGCGCCGTTCTCGGAGCCGTTTTCCACCGCAATGGTCCCGCCATGGAGTTCCACAATCTTCTTTACGTTGGGAAGCCCCAGCCCGGTACCCTCACGCTTGGTCGTGTAAAAGGGCTGAAACGCTCGTTGAATAGCTTCCTCGGACAGGCCAGGCCCCGTATCCGAAACGGAGATCTCCACACCGCCGGGCGGGTCTGTGCCTGCACGCGCCTCCAATACGATACTGCCATCGAGCAAGATGGCCTCCAGGGCGTTCCCAATGAGATTGGTGAGTGCCCGGCACATTTGCTCTTTATCGACGTGTAGCGTGCGGTCATCCAGGCTGTCCTCGAAATTCAGCGTGACATTTCCCTGTGCAGCCGTATTTCCGACCACGTCCTCTATGGCCTTTGTCAGTTCATCAAAGGATAAGCGAACAGGGGACAGAACCACAGGCTTCCCAAAACTGAGGAGGTCGGTCAGCATTCGCTCCAACCGGATCGCCTGTTGCAGCGCAATCTCGCCACGCTCCTTGTTGTGGCCCGCTTCTGGAATGGTCCTGCACATCGCTTGCAGGTTCAATTTTATGGAAGACAGCGGATTGCGCATCTCATGAACCGTGCTCGATGTGAGTTCACCCACGTAGGCAAGGGTCGTCGTTCTAACCAGTTCATCCTGTTGTTCTTGAAGCTGGTCAAGCATCGCGTTAAAAGCCTTGCGCACCTCCTCCGCCTCATCCACATCCATCTGGGCAAGACGTTCATCCACGTGGCCGGCGCGAATTCGATACGATACGCGCATCAAATCCCTGAGCGGCTTTCCGACCAGATGGGAAATCCAGAAGGCAATGCCCACAACCACAATACAGGTAACCACACCGGTTGCGAGGGTTCGGACGAGGAGGATTTCGAGCCAGGCGAGGGCTTCGGCGCTGTCAATTTCGGTAACAAGGCGCCAGCCCTCAAAGCCAATTGGCATACTGGTTCCGAGCACCAGATTTCCCTCGTAATCCCGATAGCTTTCCACATTGGTTGACAGATCATGGACGTGGGAGCTTGCCGCCGTCGCTGATTTCTTCCATTTTGAGAGCGCCACATTTTCGTCTGCCAGCGGCTCGGTCAAGATGTCATCTTCCGCCGAAACAATATAAACCTTTCCGGTCTTGTATAGCCCTTGTCGATCCTGAAGAAGGGGCGTAAGCCGCTTCGTCATGTCAAGATACGCGGCAAGAAAGCCCACCGTATTCTGGTCGGGATCTTTGACCGCATAGACCATGTGAAGGCCCACGTCGCCCGCTACATGGCCGTGGGCAAGTCCATACGCGATACCCTCCGCCAATTCCGCAGAAGCTTGAAGGCCGATGTCGGCGAGGGAGTGATGATGATGCCCCAGAGATAAACTCTCG
>JAJRPE010000137.1 GCA_024280935.1 Candidatus Hydrogenedentota bacterium | reverse complement strand
CATCGGAAAAAAGCGGGAGTGGCCCTATCGCGAGGGCAATATGAAGAAGGCCATTGAGGAAGCGGTTGCGGGCATTCGGCGGGGATATTTTCCGCCGGTGCGTTCAGGTTCATCGTGCTACGGTTGTGGCAACGCCCGGGCTTGCCGCCATGACGAAAGCCGCATGGCGCGAAAACAGGGGACGAATAGTGAATAGTGAATTGAGAATGGTGAATGGGGTACGACACCAAAGGAGGTTGGGCATCCTGCCCGACAGTGGGCGCACGTTGGGTGTCGAAACGCACTTGTTCTTCGTGATGGCTCGTCGTGTGTCCACCGCCAGGAATATGGTGTCTTGTTGTACAGCTCCCAATCCCCGCTGGACGTGCCGCTCGATCCCGAGGCACGAGGGTTCGTGCGCTTGGAGCGGCAGCCCTGTGATACCCGCGAGGCACTTCATCTGTGCGATGCAACCGCGTTGTTCTTGCTATCTGCTGGGATTCTTGCCCCATGTCCGCGCACGAACCCGTCAGGACTCGTTGATACTCGCCTTTTGGGGATCGTGCGGCACGATTGGGGTTCATTGTCACCCTTTCAAGTCCAAAGTGAATAAGCGTGCCGATAGCGGGTTCTTGAACTCAAGGCCCACCTTGTGTCGGGCAGGGATGCCCAACCTCCTTTTTCGGGGATGCCAATCGTGAACTATACGCCCCAACAGCAACAAGCCATCGAATCCCAGGCCCCCTATATCTGTGTGGACGCGGGCGCGGGCTCCGGCAAGACCAAGGTGCTTGTGGACCGCATCGTCCACCTGCTGCGCACGGAAAAAGCGACGCTCGAAGAAATCGTGGCGATTACCTTCACGGAGAAGGCCGCCCTGGAAATGAAAGAGCGCTTGCGCCGGGCCTTTCGCGCCTGTGCGCCGAAAGATGATCCCCAAGCCTTCAGCTACTGGCGCGACCTGGAGCGGCGCGTCGATACGGCCCACATCACCACCATCCACAGCTTTTGCGCGCGGCTGCTCCGGGAACACGCCCTCTTTCTTGGACTCGACCCGGATTTCGGGTTGCTGTCCGACGCCGAAAACGCCCTCCTCGTACACGATGCGATTGACAGCACCATGCACGGCCTCCTGGAGCAGGGTGATGGGGGGATGCTACGGTTGGCGACCGAATACAACCTGCGAACCCTTCGTGGCTTGTGCCGGACGCTGTTGCAGAACCGCGATGTAGTGGATCGCATTCGGCGGCGTGGCGGCATGGACACAGCGGAGGCCTTATCCAAGACCTGGGCGGAGGCTGTGGAGGAAGAGGAGCGGCGCTATCTGGAAAATCTGGGCAACAACCTCACCCTCCTGGCTTTTCTGGAGGAGTTGCGCAGTTACGATGGACTCTGTGACGACCCCGAGGAACCCCGCGAAAATTGGCGGCTTACCATGATCGACGCTTTCGCGGCCATCCAGGCGGGACCGCCCGCCGCTGAGGTCAAGGCTGCATTGAAACGGGCTATCGACAAGCCGCCGGGGCGACCCAGCTTCAAGCTTTGGTCGGACCGGGCGCTCTATGACCACTTGGGGAAAAAACTCCTTCCCGATGCGAAGAAGTTTGTCGAACGGGTATTGGCCGATGAGGAAGTACCCCCCGAATTCATCACCCAGTCGGCCCAGCTCACCTGCGATTTGCTTGCCCTGGAAACACAGGTCCGCAAGGCCTTCATGGCCGCGAAGGAAAATCGCAGCCGTCTCGACTTTGACGATCTGGTGCTTTCCGCGCTGGAGGTATTGCGGAAGAGAGACACGCTGCGAGCGCAGACTGCCCAACGCATCAACTACCTCATGCTCGACGAATTCCAGGACACCGATGGTGCCCAACTGGAAATTGCCAAACTGCTACACGGGGAGGAAGGCGGCCCGGCCCTCTTTATCGTGGGGGACCCGAAACAGTCCATCTATGGCTTTCGGGGTGCGGAGGTGGAAATTTTTCGGCAGGAACGGGATGCGGCGGAGGACCTCGTGCGGCTGGACCAGAATTTTCGCTCCCTGCCCGATGTCATGGGTTTCGTGAACCACTTTTTCAGCCATACCAAGCTCCTGGGCGCAGTAGAAACCTATCACCCCATGGTGGTGCATCGCGAGCGTGCCGGTGGTGACCGGGTGGGCTTTATTCTCAGCGACCCGCCCGAGGGCCACGAGGGGAAATGGCCGGTAAGCGACATGCGCGGCACAGAGGCCGCCCAGATCGCAGCGGAGATCCAACAGCTTTGCGCCCCGGAGAGCCGCGCCACGGTGTGCGACGAACACACGGGTGCGCCACGCCGCCCGGCCTATGATGATGTCGTCCTCCTTTTTCGCGGCATGAGCAGCGTCTCCCTCTATGAGGAAGCCTTGCGCGAAGCGGGCATCCCCTACGCCCTCGTGGCCGGTGCGGGATTCTATCAGCGGCAGGAAATCATCGACGTCATCAACATCCTCAAGGTGCTCCTGGACCCGTGGGACGACCACGCCCTCCTGGCCTGGCTGCGGGGTCCGGCGGTGGCCCTGACGGACGATGATATCGTGCGCCTGGCAAACGCGGGTCCCTTGGGCAACGTCGTATTCAGCGACGCGACACCGGAGGACATGAATCACCCCGAGCGCCTTGCCCACGCCCGTAACCTGTACGAAGCCCTTCAGGAGCGGCGTGGTGATGCCCTGCCCGACCTGTTGCAGTTTGTCCTGGAAGTGACCGGGCTGGAAGCCGTCGTGCTCAGCCAGTACCTGGGTTTGCAGAAGGCTTCCAACATGCGGAAGCTCGTCCATCTTGCCCGCGAGCAAGCCGGGCGGAGCACCCTGAGCCTTCGCCAGTTTGTGCAATATGTGGAGGAGGTCCACACCCACGAGATTCGCGAGGGTGAGGCGGGTTTGCAGCCCGAAAGCCAGGGCGCGGTCACCCTCATGACCATGCACAAATCCAAGGGCCTCGAATTCCCTATTGTCTTCCTGCCCGATTTGGCGCGAAAAGGGGGCGGACAAAAGGAGCACACCTTCCAGATACACCGCCACCTTGGGATTGCCATGCGGGTAACGGGGCCGAAGGGCGATGCCATCGACACCCCGCTGGGCCGCCAGATTAAGCGCCGCATCCAGGAAGACGAAGAGGCCGAATCCGCACGGCTGCTCTATGTCGCCCTGACCCGTGCGCGGGACCGGCTCTATCTCTGTGGCACGGCCAATCCTACCCGAGGCTCCTGGTTTCATGCCTTCGACCGGCTCCACGGCCTGTGCGAACGGCCCCATGGCGATACTTTTGGCGCAGACAAAGGGGGGCGGGCATTCCTGCCTGACACAGAGGGCGCGTCGGACATAAAACCCGCCACCGGCACGGAAACACTCCCTTCCTTGGAGGGGGCGGGGGTGGCTCAACGCCCCGACCAAGCACATCAGAACCCACCCCTAACCCCTCCAAGGAGGGGAACAGAATCGGTGGTTTCGCCACCGGCAACACCCGGTGAACACTTGCCCACAGGCGACAACGCCTGGTCGGCCATCGGCCTGCGGAATATCCCCAAGGCGATTTCCCTTGCGGAAACGACGACGACCGCCGACCATGCGATTGACCGGGAGGCGGTGGCGCGACGCCTGGCCCCCGTGTTGATAGCCGAGCAAGTAACAACATCCATTTCCGTATCCCGCTTGCTCTCGCTCATGACGCCCGGCCACTTCGACGGCGAAGAACGGCCCGATGAAGACATGCCCCGCATCGAGCGGGACAGTTCCTACGCCATGGACCGGGGAACCCTGGTCCACCGCATGTTTGAGGTGTGGGACTTCGCCAAGGTTGGCGGCCCCGACGTAAATCGACTTGTCCGGGATGCCCGCATGGGCCTCATGCACCGCGACGCGCTGACGGATGACCTCGTCGCCATCCAGCAATGGTTCGCCGAAACGCCCCTCGCCCAACGCCTCGGAAGTGATGACGTGCTGCGCCGCGAAGCGCCCTTCAGCCTGCGCATTGGGAATTGCATCGTAAACGGCACCATCGACCTCGCCATGGCCGACGGTACCCTAATCGACTACAAAACCGGCAAGATGAAAAAGACAAGCACCGCCCGCTACGAGAAGCAACTCCTCCTCTACGCCGCCGCAATGCAAACCCTCACCGGGACCATGCCCAAAGCAGGCCTACTGGTCTACGTGGATGCAAAGGAATCGGTGGAGGTCTCTTTCACCCCCGAGCGGATAGCGGCGGTATTGGACGAAGCACGGTCCGCACTGGCATGATGAAGAAAGGATCTTGGACATTCTTGTCCGAGGCGAAGGGCACGTCGCTCAATCAAGCCCGGGAGCAGTCGTGGAAGCCACCCAATACGCACGAACCCTCGTGCCTCGGGATCGCGCGGCACGACCTTAAAAGGGAGGCCGGACATTCCCGCCACGGCGCGTCTTCGACCTGTCCGACACAAAGGGCACGTCGCTCAATCAAGCCCGCGAAAAGTTGTGAAAGCCACCTCGTTCCCATGCTCCGCGTAAACAGGGGGCCGAATCTCATTGCTTCTCGCGTACATACAAATAATGTACAATGAGAGCACATGAAATATGATTGGAATCCAGAAAAGAACGAGTGGCTCAAGCAGAATCGGAATACTTCGTTCGAGGAAGTTATTTTCCACCTGTCTCAAGGGGATGTGTGGAGGGTTTCGGTGCATCCCGATCAAGAACGATATCCTCGCCAGAAGATATAT
>JAJRPE010000136.1 GCA_024280935.1 Candidatus Hydrogenedentota bacterium | reverse complement strand
TCATCCTTGGGGTTTTCGTAGAGGCCGAGGATAAAGGTTCGTTCCCCGTCAACCACGGCCATGCCGTCGTCGTCTATTGTCATTGAGGCAGCGCCGGCCAGAGGTGCCCATGCCATCGCAAGAATCAGGGTCAGTTGCCAGAATTTGTTGTTCATCACGACTCCTTTGAACCGACGAAGCGGTCTTCGTCGTCCTTAAACAATACGTTGAAGGTGGTCAGGCTGCCATAGCTTTTTGTGATGAAGCGTTGCAGCTCTGCTTTTTCTGTTTCGGTGAGGCTTTTGTGGTTGTTTATCTTCTGTTCCATCACCCGGAGCTTTTCCCGTACCGACGTGATTTTCTTGAAGAATTGGTCAATGGGGATTTCCTTCTCTTGCGCCGCTGGATCGGCCGGCCTGAGAATGAGCGTGCCGCCATCGTACTTGGGCGCGATTACGTGCCGCCCCGACCCCATTTCTTCTTCCAGGACTTCCTTCAAAACGGCTTTGACGGCTTGCCAGGATAGTTCCATGTTAAGTAACCTTTCGCTGTGGGCTTTAAGATTCACCACCAAGGTTGTAGAATGTATGTAACTATTCACAGACCGCCACGGGTGCCACGGACAAGGAGCGATAGCGCCTTGCCCGTGAAAGCTATGTAGTGTAGGCGGAAAATCTTCCCTTTACTCGCATGTCTCACACGGTCAAGCCCTACCGGGCTTGACCGTGGCACCCCAAGCCGTTCTTAACTTTTCAAGGTAACCGTTATTGTCGGCTGGCGCAAATGCTTTCCGGTTGCGTAACGGCAACTCCCATTCTAACGCAATTCGAAGCCCGATTATAGTAGGAGATGACCATGAAGTATTCCACGCGCCCTTTGTTTGCCCTCAGCCTGATCTTCGCGGCCCATGCGGTTGCCGCACCGATGGGTCCCGATCTCGATGACGTGCGCCGAAACGACCCCTTGCTGGACTTCGACACGCCTGTCACGGTGTGGGATGAAGCCCTTCCCCTGGGCAATGGAACCTTGGGTGCGCTGGTGTGGGGCGAGGGTCGTCCCCTGCGTATTTCCCTTGACCGAACGGACCTCTGGGACCTGCGGCCCGTGCCGGAGTACTACAGCGATGAGTACGGCTATCAGTTAATGCAGCAGTGGGAAAAAGAAGGTAGGATAGATGACCTGAAGCGGGTCTATGACAACCCTTATCACCGACCCGCGCCCACCAAGATTCCTGCGGGCCGAATCGAGCTAACGCTGCCGGAAGGCGCTGTTTTCGAGGGCACCCGGCTGGATGCCCTGCCCCCTGCCGCACAGGTAACGCTCACTGATACCCGCGTTCGCGTCTGGGTCCACGCTACCGATCCCGTGGGGTTGATCGAGATCAAGGGGGCTACACCCGATGCGATTCACCTTCAGGCCCCGGCCTTTGGCGGCAAGGAAGAAGGCCCCGCCGAAGCGGCCATCGTCATGGGTGAGTTGGCGGAACTGGGCTATCCCCCGCCCGTGGAAAGCCACGGCGATACGTGGAAAGCCTATACGCAGGAGGGCTGGGGCGGTTTCCGCTTCGCCGTCTACCTGGCGTGGAAGTCGGTTGACGGGGGATGGCGCGGCGCGTGGAGTGTGGCGACCAACCGCGAAGGACACGATCCGCTGGAACTGGCCAAAGCCCAGGTCGAACGGGCCTTGTCAGGCGATTATAAAAAGCTGGCCCAAAGCCACGCCGCATGGTGGGACGCCTACTGGCAGAAATCCCTCGTGCGTATCCCCGATGCCCGCATTGAGCGACAGTGGTACCTCGATACCTATAAGTTTGGCGCGGCTTCGCGAAAGGGCGCCCCGCCCATCACGCTCCAGGGTCCGTGGACGGCGGACAACGGGAAAATTCCGCCGTGGAAGGGTGATTACCACCATGACTTGAACACCGAACTGAGTTATTGGCCCGCTTACAGCGGCAATCGTCTGGAGGAGGGGCAGAGCTTCGTGGACTGGCTGTGGGACACGCGGGGAGCTTGCCGCGAATGGACCCAGCGGTTTTTTGATCTGCCCGGTATGGCGGTGCCCATGACAGCGGATCTTAACAACAATCAGATTGGCGGTTGGCGGCAGTATACCCACTCCGCCACGACGGCCTGTTGGTTGGCCCACCACTTTTACCTTCACTACCAATATGGACAAGACGAGGTGTTCTTGAAGACGCGGGCCTATCCCTATCTGCGGGACTGCGCCGTGTTTATTGAAGCGGTCACGGCGAAGAAGGACGAGAAGGGCAAGCGCACACTGCCGCTGAGTTCGTCGCCCGAGATCAACGACAACAAGCCCGATGCGTGGTTCAAGGGAATTACCAACTACGACCTGGCCCTGATGCGTTGGTTGCTTCAGGCCACGGCGGAACTTGCGGAGAAGGCCGGCGCGCCTGACGATGCCACCCACTGGAAGGCTGTGTTGGCCGAGTTTCCCGAGTGGAGCCTGGCGGAAGATGGTGGCCTTCTTGTTGCGCCGAACTACCCGCTGGAATTTTCGCACCGGCACTTTTCCCACCTCATGGCCATTCACCCACTGGGTCTTATCGATGGGTCTCACGGGGCAGCGGAAGAAGGAATTATCGCGGCCTCCCTGGCCCATCTGGATCGCTTGGGCACCAAATCCTGGACGGGCTACAGCTTCTCCTGGCTGGCGAGCATGGCGGCCCGCGCCCACGACGGCGAAAAGGCGGCTCAAGCGCTGGGAATCTTTGCGGAGGCCTTCGTGCTGCGGAACAGCTTCCATTGCAACGGTGACCAGAGCGGGAAAGGCTACAGCAACTACACCTACCGCCCCTTTACCTTGGAAGGCAACTTTGCCTACGCATCGGGCTTGCAGGAGATGTTGTTGCAAAGCCACACGGGCGTGATCGAGGTCTTTCCGGCAATCCCGGATAGCTGGAAGGATGTGGCCTTTTCGACCTTGCGTGCCCAAGGCGCTTTTCTCGTATCGGCGGAACGAGATGCGTCAGGTGAGCAGCAGGTGCGCATCGTGGCGGAGAAAGCGGGCACGTGCCGCGTTCGCTCCTGGAAAACAGGGAAAGTGCTCACCTATGCCCTGGATACGGGTGAAGCCGTGGGATTGGTGACCACGGGTGACGATGCGGAAGTTCGGGTGTTGACGGGTGGCTGAATATTCCCACCCCAAGGGAGCCAAACCTATTTTCTGAAACTCATCCAAAATTCCGGTCAGGTTCAGGGAGCCTGAGCTTAGACCAGCAATAGCCCCGGAGGGGCGGCATATCGTAGCCCAGGCAGGGTGCAGCGAGGTACGAGCGAAACCCTGGGTGTAAATCGGCACCACAAAGGCACTAAACCCCGGAGGGGTGGCACAGGAACAATCAAGGTATTATTCCAATGTATCGATGCCACCCCTTCGGGGTTAGACGTGGTGTTGCGCTCGCGATCCCAGGGTTCACTCCGTTCACCACTGGGCTACGATATGTCGTCCCTTTGGGACTAAAGTGGCAGGGCCACAACCCAACCGTCATCCCCGCGCACGCGGGGATCCAGAGGTGATTTGATTTGTCCCTGCCGCGTTCTGGATTCCCACGTGCGTGGGAATGACGTGATACTTTCTTGTTTTTTATGGCGGTTTTTCCAGATAAGGCACTGAAACTATCTCTCAATCTCGGAGCAACACATCACAGACCAGCCGGACTTTCTTCAGCAATCCCTGGAAAACCCCGCCTCGCTGGGCTTGGTTGCGGAGTTTCATGATGAACTTGCGTTGCACGCGATAGCGACTCAATCCAAGGGCCTTGGGCGGCGATGTGGAACCCGCCTCTTCCAGCGGTGTCCACAGTTCGTCAATGGGGTAGCCCAGCGTGGCGAGATCGTCGGGGTCCAGCGCTGCAATGAGCTTTTCCATGAAGGTACGTTTGTTGGTGTCGTGGACAAGTTCGTTGACCCATTTGTGCGTGGAGGCCGTGGAGGGACGGGTGTGTTGCTGGACCCCCAGCGGATCGCCCAATCCTTCGGTGGTCGCCGGGTCTTTCTTTGCGCCGTAGTTGACCGCATCGGCCTCGAAGTGTACGCCAATATGTTCACAGATTTCCTGGAAGCGCTCTTCTGGGGATGCCACTAGGTCTTCGTAGCGCACGTGGTGGTGTGGGACTTCCGTTTGCCGAAGGAAAGCGGCCATGGCGGGCACGTAGCGCTTGAGGAGCGGGTTATAGCCGTGTGCGGCTTCGTAGTCACCGTCAAAAAAGGAATTCGCGAAGGAGGAGAACATGGCCAGGGGATGGCGGGTTAGGACAACATACTTTGCGTCGGGGAAGACCCGCATCATGAAGGGCAGGATGAGCGCGTAGGCGGGTGTTTTGTCGAGGCATAGTTGTTCGTCGCGCCCCTCCATGTAGCGGCCATAGAGGACATCGCAATAGGCGCGGCAGGCATCCCAGTAGTCTTGCTCGCCGTGAGGGAGCTTGGAGATAAAAAGTTTTTGCGATTCGGCGGCCAGCACGTGGTCGTAGGGGGCCTTGTCTACCTTGTCCCAGACGCCCAAGTGCGCCAAGGGGGTGAGGAGATGGGGTTCCGGTCCGCCCTGGATTTCGGCGTGGGCGCTCAGCATACGTTCCAGCATCGTGGTGCCGGAACGGGGCGCGCCAATGACAAAAAGCATGTTGGGGGGCATGAGAAAACTCCAGTGCAGGAACGGCCCGCAGTGTAGCATGGGGATTGATGAGGGGGCAATCGGACGGCGGGTGTTGGGAGCGCAGACGGGTCGTCTGCAACGCGTCCCGAAGGGGCGCAACCGGATTTTCAAGCACGGGCAAGGGCTATCGCCCCTTGTCCGTGGCACCCAAACAATCTTTGAACACTTACAGGAAAGAAGAAGAGCTTCCAAGGGTGCCACCTACACAGACGCGAGGCACGAGTGGCTTTGTGGGTGCAAGTCATTCAATTAAGTTTTGTGCCAATCAGGAGGCCGGGTTTTCTTACCCGACACAAGGTGTGCGTTGAAGCAGCCGAGGCACGTGAGTGATACAAGAAAGCCAAGCGGCATGTGTTGGCATCACGCTGCTCTTATTGCGGACAGGAAAGTCCGCACTCCTGCCCGCCGCATCTATAGAGTGAGTATGGGCTTTGCCGATAACACGTTCTCGGTCGCACAAAGGGGCAGACTATTTTCCGCAATCCCGCACCCGCAAACTTAGCCGGGAACCGGCTGCGTGTGAGGGTGGCACCCTTGAAGCGAATTTTGGTGACCTACCCCTTCGACCGTTGCCAGGGGATGCTCCCCGTTTGGTTGATGTGTTCCCGGAGTGCGGTGTTGAGCGTTTTCTTCATGGGGTGCTTGGCGACGGGGTTGGCTTCCATGGGGTCGTCGTCGAGGTTGTAGAGCTGGAGTGGCTCAAAGGGGCTGTTTTGCAGGAGCTTCCAGGGTCCGCGCCGAATGGCGTAGTAGTCCTGCCCCCCATAATGGCCGCCTTCCCGGCGCATCCAAATCATGGTGCGCTCGGGATCGACGGCACCCGTGCCCAGAAGATCCGGCAGTATATTTGCGCCGTCGATATTGCGATCATAGGGGACCTTGGCCAGCTCGCAGAGGGTGGGATAAAAATCCATGCTCATGGTAGGGGCATCGCTGCGCTGTCCGGGGGTAATTTTTGCGGGCCAACTGATGCACATGGGCACCTTGATGCCACCTTCGTACATATCCTGCTTGCCGCCGCGCACGGGGCCGTTGGTCGCTCCCACGGAAACGTGACCGCCATTGTCGGAGCAGAAAATGATCAGGGTATCCTCATACTGCCCCGTATCCTTCAGGGATTGGACCACCTTGCCAATTCCATCGTCCAGGTGCTCAATAAGGGCGACAAGGAGGGCACGTTTTTCATCGATGCCCGGCTCTCTCGCCTTGACCTTTTCCAGCCAGCCTTCGGGCGGCTCGATGGGCGTGTGTGGCGCGTTGTAGGCCAGATAGAGGAAAAAGGGAGCTTCGGCGGTCTGCTGGTACTTAATGTAGTCCACGGACCACTGGGTGAAGAGATCCGTCGCGTGTCCGTGGGGGTAGATGGGCGTATTATTCTCGCGCATGTAGTCAATGCCATGACGGCGGTGATTGTCATAGTCATCCATCATGTCACCCAGAAAGCCCTTGAAGTGATCAAAGCCCCGCGCATTGGGTTTGTTGGGGGCTTCGAGGCCCAGGTGCCACTTGCCCACCATGGCCGTGTGGTAACCGACGCGACGCAACACCCTGGGCAGCAAATCCATGTCTTCACGCAGGTAGCCCCAACTGTTGCGCTCGTAGGTGCGAATAACACCGGGCACCCCCGCCCTGTCGGGATAGCGTCCGCTCAGCAGGGCGGCGCGGGTGGGCGAACAAACCGGACAATTGGCGTAGAACTGATCGAAGCGCATGCCGGCATCCATGAGGGCATCGATATGGGGGGTGCGCATGTCCTTCGCGCCGTGGCTTGCCAGATCGCCATTGCCGAGGTCGTCCACCATGATGAGGAG
>JAJRPE010000135.1 GCA_024280935.1 Candidatus Hydrogenedentota bacterium | reverse complement strand
TCGCCGCAATGTGTCCCGTTCCGATAGCCATGTGGTGGGCCGGACCTTGTTCCGCCCACGCATTCACAAAGCCTTTCGCGCCCACGCTGAAACGGTAGCGGCTGTTCGTGTTGCCGATCTGCAGCACGGGTCCCGGCACACTTTCCCCTTCCGCGATCAACAGGCGCACCGCGCCATCACGCCCCTGCACCACCGACAGCAAAGTCACAGGGCCATGCTTAACCGTCATTTGTATGGAGAGTCCCGCGCCGGGCTTGCCGTGGTAAACCGGCAACGGAACCAGCCGCACGGGGCCTTCCGCAATCGCCGGATGGGCCGGGCCGTCGTGGCCAAGCAGCACGACATCATCGTCAAAATCCATGGCGTAGAATTCGGAAAAACTTCCCCCGCACCCAAACAAATCCATGATTTTCATCGCCAACGCATTCTTGATTTCACACTCCCCCGCGACCGGAACGCCGTGCATGGTGAGCAGCGTATTTCCCGGAATAACGGAGGTCACAATATTTTCATAGGGATTGCCCGGCTGGCCCTCATAGTAATAGGCCATCGCCCCGAGACGGTTCTCATGCACGAGTCGGTCCAAGGCCACCGAGGTGCGGGCCGCCCGGTCAAGCTCCGCCTCCGAACTCGCTGTATCCACCTCAAAGTCGCGCAGGAACTGGGCACGCTTGTCATCAATCGCCGCCCCGTCCGCCTCTTCGCGGTAGCGGTGAAGTTCGCACATTTCCAGCAACTCAAAGTGTACGCCAAAGGCAACCGACAACTGCGTCATGTCGGAATAAACGTCCAGCATCCCGCAGTAGTAGTGACCGAGGACCCCGAGCCGCACATCACGCAACGTGGCGACGACACGGGCCGCCTCCACCCAATCTCCGATTTCTTCCCACGCCACCGCGTCATCCAGGGTGCCGGTGACCAGATGGTAGTCAATGTCCGCGCGGTTGAAGACACAGGCAATTTCGGGCGCGGAACAGGCCTGGCAATGGGCGAGCCATTCCCCGGTCATCAGACCCCGATCCCCCAGCGCATTAAAGGCGGCATAATCAATCGCCGATACGGGCTGCAGGTTCAGCACCAGTACGGGCACCTTCGCGCGCTGCACCACCGGCAGCACCGTTGAACTGAGGGCATAGGTGGACACATACAAGAGGATGAGCTCCACCCCCTCCCGCGCCAACATTTCCCCGGCTTCCCGCGCCCGCTCCGGGTTGTCCACAATGCCGGTGTTCACCACCTCAACACCGTCGTATTCCGCAAGGCGGTCCGCGATGCCCTGTTGATAGCCTTGAAGGCGATCAAAGAGTCCCCCGAATTGTTCCCAGTACGTGTCCAGGCCGATTCCGTAAAGCCCGATCTTCATCGCATTGCTCCAATTATTTCGCTAAGTGGCAGGGCCACAACCAATATTTATGGTTCTGACTCCCCGCACTTTGGCGCTTCCTGAATCATGTCGCGCTTATCGCAAATTAAAGTAAGCTTCGCCCGCAAACCAAGACCGTCATCCCCGCGAACGCGGGGAACCAGTAGTGACTTAGCGCAAACCTGTCGCGTTCTGGATTCCCACGTGCGTGGGAATGACGCGACGCATTTTTGTTTCTTTCAGGCCTTCTTGGAAAACGAGGTTCTAAGACGCTAAATAGTTCCCAAAACCCACCACGACCGTGGACAGCACCAGAACCGCGATTCCCACCGAAAGTACCGCGAGAGTCTTGGGTCGGCTGCCCTTCCACTCCCGATACAACAGGCCCCACACATTGCTGAACACAATGATAAAGGCCATGTGAATCGTCCAACTGGAAAAGTCATAGGCCCCCATTTTCGTCGTTGCCATGCCGTAGAAAAAGAATTGAAGGTACCAGATCACCCCGGCAAGGGCCGCAAAAACATAGTTTCGGACGAGGGAGGCCGATCCAGCGCTGGCATAGTCGCGATAACTCCCGTTCCGCACATTAAGGTAGGCGCACCAGACAAAATTCGTCGTCAAGCCGCCCAGCAGAATAACGATGAGCACCGGCACATTCGAGAAAGTCGCCGCAACGCCCGCGTCCCGAGCGGCAGCGGCGATAGGTTCGCCAGCGGCAAAGGCGAATGCCATGCACGCGCTCATCACCCCCGCGAAAACCGCAACCCACACGCCCTTTGAAAAGCTGAACTCCACAACGGCGTTATCTTCTTCCGCCTCCGTCTCACGTTCCCGCAGGACACCGGCCCACCCGCAAACGGCGATCCCCCCCAAACAAACGAGCACGCCCAACAGGGTCGTAACCCCTGACATATTGGACAACATTTCCCCAAAGGTGCCCATAAAAAGCGGCGGGATGACCGTTCCGAAGGCGGCGCAAAAGCCCAAGGCAATCGCGTAACCCAGCGACAAGCCCAGGAAGCGCACCGACAAGCCGAAGGTAAGGCCGCCAATTCCCCACAGCAAGCCAAAGAGGTAGGTCCAGAAAATGGCTGTAAACGATGTGTTGCGCAGTGCCTCAAGGGCACCGGGCGCGAGAATCGCGGCGGCGACCAGTGGCGCAACGAGCCAACTGAATACCCCGCCCACCAGCCAATAGGATTCCCATTGCCAATTTTGCACGCGCTTGTAAGGGATATAGAAACTCGCCGCAGCCAGTCCCCCGACTGCGTGCAACACAACCCCCAATACTGGATTCGCTTCCATGGCACCACCTTCCACCGGATATTGTAAGCATTACATCGTGAAGAAGCAACGGGCCGAATCAAGAAAAACTGGATGACATGCACGATGCCCTTGGGAAAGTCGTAACCATTTTTCTGAAACGGGTGTATTAAACACTGAGCAATCACGCAATCCGGTCAGGGAACATCCCGGCCGCAAACGTGTTGAATGGAACAGCAGCAAGTCCGTTCAACGGAGGTTATCATGGAAGCCGTTCAAGAGAGACACGAAAATGCGATCTTGTGGCGCATCGCACAGCTTGCCGTGTGGCTGCTCGGCGTGTCCATTTTGGGGGCTTTGATTTTCGCACCGAAGATCGGTGTCCATGCGTTCTGGAACATTCTCATCCCTGTTGCGCCCGCATTGCTGGTAATTGCGCCAGGAATCTGGCGAAACGTGTGCCCCATGGCGTCCACCGCCCTACTCATCCGCCATATGGGCTGGGCCAAAAAGAAACACCTGTCCACCGCATGGAATGATCGTCTCGCCTTCGCAGGATTTCTACTCCTCATCGCGATTATCCCCCTGCGGCATGTGGTCATGGATACGAACGGACCGGCTACGGCCATCGCGATAACGGTGCTGGCACTGATCGCTTTTGCCGTGAGTTACGTTTTTGAATGGAAGAGCGCCTGGTGCTCCGGGCTGTGTCCGGTTCATCCCGTGGAACGCCTCTACGGGAGCAGAGCACTGCTGAGCACCAGCAACGCCCACTGCCAGTCCTGTGAACATTGCGTGCTCCTGTGCCCCGATTCGACCCCCTCGTTGAATCCACTCACGGGTGCGCGATCAAAGATACGGCGACTGACCGGAAGCCTTATGGCCGGTGGCTTCGCCGGGTTCGTCTACGGGTGGTTTCAGGTGCCGGACTATGCGGGCTGGGCAGGATGGAGCCATCTTGGTCTGGCCTACGCCTATCCGCTCGGCGGTTTTGCGATGAGCCTGGTCCTGTTTCTTGCCCTCACATCGCGCCTCTCCAAATCTCATAAGGAGCTTGTCGTCCGTGTGTTTGCCTGTGCTGCGGTGTCATGCTACTATTGGTTTCGCATACCCGCCCTCTTTGGCTTTGGAGTCTTTCCCGGTGACGGAATGCTTGTCGATTTAAGCAACGTCGTGCCGTCTTATTTCACGATACTTTCCCAAATTCTGACAACAACCTTCTTCGTCTGGATTCTCCTGCTGCGTCCTGCGCAGCCACACCCATGGGCACACCGGCCTCAAATTGCTCGTCCTTCCAGGATCCGTTTCGCAGAATAAGTCTGCCGAACAGATGCTATTGCGCAACCTGTTCGCCCGTATTGGCATTGAAAAGCGGCTGGTCGGCGCGGCCCTCCTCCTGAACAATCAGTGAGCGCACCGCAGCACCCAATGAGCGGGCGTCACCGGAACTTGGGAGAACCTCCGAAGGTCGCCAGGGCTTGACCCGCAGGGTCAACGTGGTAATCTCTTCTTCTGCGTGAAAACTGCCGACAACGGTGGCATCCCCCGGCTTATCTGGAAAAGTTGCAATGCGTTTCTCACCCCGATAAAGACCGTTTTCCGGGGCAATTGCGTGTTCGGGCAGACGCAACGTGAGGGACACCTGGTAGTTTTTTCCAGGGTTAACCGGCAACAAGAAACGAGAGCCTGGCCTTGACCAGCGACGGGTACCCTTCTCGCCCCATTCCGGTGCCGTCTCCTTGCCGTGCCACCCGGTCAGATACAGTCCATCTCCCGTACTGCCCACATCAATTTTATAGTGGCCTTTTCTTTCATCGGTCCACTTGATTAATGACTGCTCATTACCAATGAGTTGGGTGCGATCTCCGGCCCGATTTTCACAGCGGAACCCACCACCCCCCTGGTTGCCCATGAGAATGGCGGAAGTCACTTTTTCCCCGACCAGCACGTGGGTGCGCCCGTCATCAAAGGTGTTTCCTTGCAGGATGGCCTTCCCGGCATCCAGACGCACGGCGGGTACGCCCTCGCCGTTGATATCCCAATTGCAGAAGTTGGTGTTGCTTACGGAAAGCTGCGCTTCCGAGCTGCGTGACCAGATCGCCATCTCCAGCGGCCCCCAGAAGGAAGAATTGCTCAGGTTGATTTTGGCCGGGCCGCAGGTCTCGGCAATCTCGATACCCACACTGTCTGTGCTGCCCCAGCGTCCGACGAATTCGCCATTGGTGATGAGCAAACCCGCCGTCTGGGCCTCCTCCACATAGACGGCACGACGACAGGAATCAGCGCCGATACCCACAAAACTGCCGTTGGCGGAACCGCGCTCTGTCTTGGAAAATTTGTAGCCAATGCCGTAGCCGAAGCAAAAGGTATGGGTCACGTATTGCCAATCGGTACGCCCGAATTCAAAGGCCACGCCATTGACATTCACCCACTTACAGTAGGGGTCATCGGGCTTATAGAGCACGCCAAAGGGCCAGAAATGGCAGTTCTCCACACGGGAAATGTCAAAGCAATTGTCGATAAAGAGTCCCCGATAGCTGGGATAGCCAAAGATATTGCGGATGATCATCCGCGCCGAACCTTTGAAGTAGAGCCCCTCGTAGGAATTCAGGAGAAGACAGTCCAGCACGGCGACATCTTCCACGTGTTCCCCCGCTACCGTTGGCGGATAGGGTACGGGCGGCACGTCGGTCTGTTTCCACTCAGGATAGCGAATAATCAACCCCGCCAAAGTCGCCGCATGACCCGCCAGACGAATAAAGGGTTCGCCCTCCCGTGAGCCCCGCCCGGCATAAGCCTCCAGCACCGAACCCGCCAGTTTACCGTTAGGCCCCGAAAAATTGAGGGGAGGCGTGCGGAAGATTCCCTGAAGGGTCACGGCACCGGGAATTTTGAGTGTTCCCCGGATGCAGTAGGCCCCTGCCGGAACATTGACCACGCCGCCACCGTCGGCCCCTGCCAAGTCCAAGGCCTTTTGAAAGGCCGCCGTGTCGTCCGTCACACCATCGCCAAGCGCCCCGGCATCCCGTACATTCCATTCGGCCTGAACAGACAGCACAGGCATAAGCAACAAGGCCACAAGAGCAACCATCCATCGATTCATAGCCATTAGATTGATCCTCGTATTCGTTTCGTAAGCGTTAGAATGTAGCATAGGCGTCCCGCCTGTGTTTTTGCGTTAGCAATGTGGCATAGGCGTCCCGCCTGTGTTTTTCACAGCCGGGACGGCTGTACCACTTTCTTATACCCGCTGTCTGTAAAGTCTACGCGAGCAGGCAGAACCTATATGCCAACGAGTAATGGTTTTTCAGTCGCTTGCCGACTTAGAAACCTCGTTGTACTGAACGCGTGGTGCTTAAAAGGACGGTTACAAGTACCAGTCGTGCCGCACGAT
>JAJRPE010000134.1 GCA_024280935.1 Candidatus Hydrogenedentota bacterium | reverse complement strand
TGCACTAAACGCGACGCCCATGGCAACGTATCCAACGTCATTCCCCGAAACGGGGCAACCTCGACGGGAGTCGCCCGGTGAGTGACCCTCACGCCGGTAAATATGGGGAATTGACCCCATTGCGACAACGGGGAGGGGGTGGCTGCGGCCACTCCCTTACCCGCTACAACAGGAATGGGAGAGCGTGCTATGATGCCCTTTCAGGGCGAAAAAGAGTCTATGAATCCCGACCCAGGGCGTTGCCCTGGGCTAACCTCTTGAGGCCTTTCAGGCCAAACAGAAATACGCAGCCAGCGTTCTTGAGCGCAATGGGACGGGCGTTCAGGTCGGATGTACGCTTAACCCGGATGAACCCAAAAACTTCACCCGTCAAACTTCAAAGCCCCCACTGCTTCCGCAACTTAGTCAGAGATAGTTGAGTCTGCTCAGCCTGTTGTGTGGATTTCATAAAAGGTGCCGTCGTGTGGGCAAGAGCAGCGAGATATTCCAAATCCATCGTGTCGAAAAGCTGATCAGGCTTGCTCTGTAACACGATAATGCCAACACGCTTCTCCGGGACCACCAAAGGGGCAGCAATTTGCGCCTCCACAATACCGTCTCTCATGCGTGGCCACAGGAGACCGCTTCGGCGAAAGAATGCGGCCTCGATGATCTTCTTTGGCGCGTCTTCCGGCGCGTCAACAACATTCCCGAACTCGTCGAAAAAAGTCAGGCTGCTGCGCTCTTCCACGCAACGTGCCAGCCAGCACTGTTGGGGAGAAAAGGCCTCCATCAAGCTTGCGTGTACTATCATGGCCAGCTCTTGAATGCTCTGCATCTCACTCAGCGTATGCGTAAGCCGAAAGAGCTGGCTTAATGCCTCTACGCCCTTTGCGCCAAGCGCCACCAGTTCCGGCAGACGGCCCTCATCCACGTAGATGCTTCTATCCACCGCCAGGGAATGCTTCGTCGAAACGGGCACGGGCGTGGGATCGTCGGGGCCCTCGTCTTCGGCAACCACGAAATGCGCGGTCCCCACGGTAATCCTGTCCCCCACATACAACCGTGTGGATTTCACGGGCTGGCCGTTCACCAAAGTGAGGTTGCTGCTGCCCAAATCGTGCAGATGCACCACCCCATTGTGCGTTGCAACCTCGCAGTGGCGGCGCGAAACCGTAGGATCGCGTACCGTGACATCACACTGACCGCTCCGCCCAAAAAAAAGCGACGACGCTCCAATAGGCCAGACGTTACCGTCCGCCTCCCCTTCGGCCCGCCGCAAAACAAATCTAGCCAACACGCTGCTCCGCCAGGACTCAAGCTTCCAGCCAATACCACACAGGCCTGCATCCGGTACGCAATGGACCCAGACCCTCTAATGCTACCATGTTACGTATCGTCGGCGGTGGCAATCAAGAGTTTCCCCCGGTAAGGCTTAAAACCAACGTAGAAACTAAGCTCTTCGTCCTCGATGCGAATAAAAATCGGTCGCGCATAGACAAACCCATCTTTTTCCGACAAAACCATCCGCGACCAGTTAAAAGAAATCTTCTTGAATTCACCTTGCTCGTGAAGGGTCTGCAAGCCAACACGAAGTTTGGTCTTTCCATTTCCCTTCTCGTCCCTAAAGTCTCCGGCAATAACTGTCATAAACAGGTCCACGTCATCCTGCTTGCAGGCCTCGTTCATAAGAAGAAGCACTGACTCGATCTTCTCTTCGTTGGACATGCTTGCATCCACCACCAAACCATCGCCGGCGCCGGGTGCCCAGAAACCCAGAAAATTGCGCATGACGTAAAGCGTAGCAACAAGGACAAGCACACCCATGACAACGCCCGCCCCCTTGAGGACTTTCTTCACGGGAAAAGGCCGGTGCGTGTTATGCACCAACAAATCCTCGGGCAAGTGGACTTCTTTACCCGATCCCAACTGGACCTGTGCGTCGCCAAGGATTCCATTGACGCGTTGCAGCGATGCCCGAACCTCCTGCCACGTCTGATTCACGCGACTCGCTGGGTTTTGCGCGGAATCGGCCAGGGAAGATAGATCGGTCAGGTTGAAGAGCATTTTGTTGATCCCCGCACTGAGACCGTAGCCGCCCTTTCGCCAGTAGGTGAGCACGGGATAATCACAGGATAGCCTGCTCTTCAGCGAAATGAGCTCCCCCTCCATCCGCTCTTTGTTTAGGCCCGACTTGGGATAGGCATCGATTACTGCGCGCAACCTGCCCCAGTCCTTCGCGATTTCCTCGCATTGTTGCTGATAATGCGCCAACGCATCGACCGAGATCCCCTGAGACTGCTTTTTCGAGTTTTGCACTACAACTACCCTACGGTTACGGCCCACCCACTCAATACAGTAAAGGGAAGTCGAGTTTTTTGCAAGGGTAATTTTCGCCAAGCCTTGTCCGTTGTCCGATGTTGCCATACACCGGCATTCCTGACACGCCTGCGGGAACCGTGCGGCCTACTCTCCCTTATCCTGACTATTCTTCAACGTTACCAGGAGATGCTTGACATCCAGCGCACCGAAGTAGGTAACACCAATGGCGAGGATGGTAAAGGCCGTGAGTCCAATAATGAGGGTCGCTTTCCACAATAAGATCCAGAAGTCCATTCAGCCAACCTCCCTGTCATCGTTGGTGTTCTTGTCGGGCATGAGCAGCGAACCCACGACCATACCGGTAATGGCCAGCGCCACGGTGGCGAGTCCCACGCGTTCACTACTGAACGTTGCACCGAAGTCCGCGATCTGTTCTATCGAGTATCCCAGGATACCAAGGACCAGCCCTTGCACCGCTGGGAGCCCAAAGATGGCGAGTCCCCCGGCAGCCAAGGCACAGATGGCACCGCCCTTGCTCGCTGGTTTCCAATAGAGTCCCGCAGCAAGCAAGGCGAAGGCACCGGTGAAGTAGATGGCCCCGGTGACGGCCATATAGTCCCACAGATCCGCCTGCAAGGGATATACGAAACTGATCAGCAGTATGAGCAGGCCAATCGCCACAACGAATACACGGGTCAGCAGGACCGCGCCCTTGTCGCTGAGCTTATCCCCCAGCAGCGGCTTGGCCACATCGTTGGTCAATACGGAACTCCAGCAAAGAAGATAGCTGTCGTGGGTGGACATGAAGGCGGCAATCATGGCGGCAGTCAACAGGCCAATGACGCCAACGGGAAGAATCCTTCCGAGGAATACAGGCATGGCATAGAGCGTGTCAATGGCTGTCCCCGCGCCCTCAGCAGGAAAGAAGGCCTCCTTCATGGCGGGCATCTCCATAACAAAAACAAAGGCGCAGATGCCCCAGAAATAGGGCACGATATTGCGGATAGCGAAAGTGACCGAAGAAAACATGAACTGCTTCTTTACCGTGGCCTCGGAGTCGCAGGAAAGGGCGCGCGCCACCGCCGTGGGCCACAAGGCGCAGTTCACGAGGCCCAGGAATGCCATCCATAGGACGTAGTCAAAACCAAAACCGCTGCCTTCGGCCACAGGGTTGAAGGCGACCTCGCCCTTTTCCGCAATAACAACGTCGAAGATGTGATTCCAACCGAGGTGGTAGATGCACAGGACGGTGGCAAGCACCAGCCCAAAGGAAAGGACCACAAACTGCACGTAGTCGGTAAGGATAACGGAAATCATGCCGCCCATGACGGTGTAAAAAAGAACCAGGCCCAGAAGCACCACCATAACCACGGTAAGGGCCGCCTCGCTCTGCATGCCGGTAATGCCCACGATAAACATGGACCCGGCCTTGAGAAACATGCCCATGTTGAAGATGCCGCCGAAGGCCAGCATGATGCCGCCAAATACCTGGACCCCCTTGCCGTAGCGCCTGCCGTAATACTCGGGGATGGTCAGCACCTCCTCGCGGCGGAGGCGGGTAACGATAAAGCCTGTGACACCGATGAAGAAAGCCAATACACCGGAGATGATCCCGATGTGGAAGGCGGCGAAGCCACCGCTGAATCCCTTCTGGGCACTGTACATGACCGTGACCAGCCCCATTTCCGTGCCTGTGAGGGTGGCGATGCCCAGGGCCGTGCGCATGCCCCGGCCCGCAACGATGTAGTCGCTGAGACTGCCCACGTAACGGTTGGCAAAAATACCAATGCCCACCGAGAGCACCAGATAGACGAGAACAATGCCCCAGTCCACCATGGTGAAATTGGTGTCGGCGATGATGGCGGTTAAGGATTCCATGGGGCGGGTTTTCTCCTTCCAAGCCGGGGTGTTCCCACAGTTCACCTCCCAAGGGTGAACGAAGCCACTATGCCGTCTTTTCGCTGGCAATGCAAATTTTGCTTTGCGGAAACTGGACCCATTTCGTATGGCGCGGTCGGCGCTTCGGCCTGGATTCTCGCGCTGATGATGGTCGTGTTGGCGGGCGCAGACACGATTGCGCGTCCTGTCTTCCGGAAACGAATCGCCGCCTGAAACCTCGCCTAAGTCAGGGAGGAGGAAATGTGCAACTCCTTGGAGCCAAATTGGTTGCAGGGTTTGCTACGCCCCTGGATGTGTGTTTCAATGCTGGATAACATTTGACAATTTGCCCCGTCTTTTGCTATCCTTGCGCTTCTTATGGAACAGCCTATCTTGGTACGGGTTGTGTAGGTACGGTGTCGTTTTTCGACACTGAACAATGCCTCAACGCAGCAAAACTGCATGCGATACGACGAATTGTTCAACATTCTGTCGGCGGTGAGGCCGGGCGTTCCATGTAAGGCAGGCGCTTTCTTTGACAAGCACGTGGTGCTCCCCTTCCTGCGCATGATATTTCGTTCTTACGATTATTGTGCGCATTGCTCTGGTTGGATGAAATCCTTGTAGTTGAAGCGCTTGATGCACCCGTGCTTACCTGAATGGAGATTTGCTTTAATGTCCCGTGTTCTGGTTCTTGACGGCCTGAGTGAAGAAGGCGCTAACGTCTTTCGTAAGAATGGCTTAGACGTGGATGTGAAGCCGCCCCAGTCCCCCTCGGAGTTGGCTGCCATCATTGGCGACTATGATGGGTTGGTGGTTCGCAGCGGCACCAAAGTGACCGCAGAAGCCTTGGAGAGCGCGGACAATCTCAAAGTTATCGGTCGGGCCGGCGTAGGCACGGATAATATCGACAAGGAAGCCGCCACCAAAAAAGGCGTGGTCGTGATGAATACCCCCGGCGGCAACACCATCTCCACCTGTGAGCATACCTTTGCCCTGCTCTTGGCGCTCTGTCGCAATGTTCCCTTGGCAAGCCAATCCATGCAGGAAGGGCGTTGGGATCGCAAGAAATTCATGGGCACCGAGGTGGCCGGCAAGACTATCGGCATCGTGGGACTCGGCCGTATCGGCGGCGAGGTCGCGAAGCGTGCCCAGGCCTTCGACATGAAAGTCATCGCCTTCGATCCCATCATGACCGAATTAAAAGCAGATGCCCTTGGTATCAAGCTGGTCTCTGTGGATGATTTGGTCGAGCAGGCAGATTTTATTACCATTCATGCGCCCAAAACCGAAAAGACCACCAATCTCATCGGCACTGCCCAGTTCAAGCGCATGAAACCCACGTGTCGGCTTATTAATTGCGCACGTGGCGGCATCGTCAATGAGCAAGATCTCGCAGATGCCCTGAAATCCAGGCAAATAGCCGGAGCCGCGCTGGACGTGTATACCTCCGAGCCTTTCAAGAAGAATCCCTTCATCGGCTTGGACAACATCGTCATGACGCCCCACCTTGCCGCCTCGACAGACGAAGCGCAGCTGACGGTGGCGGTCGAAGTCGCCGAGCAGATGGTCGACTATTTGAAAACGGGTGCCATCGTCAACGCCGTTAATGTGCCAAGTTTGGATGCGGAGACTCGGATTGCTCTGGAGCCACTGCTTAACTTGGGCGAACGGCTCGGCCAGTTCCAGGCAACCTATAGCGGGGAGCGTCCCACGGCCATTGAGATTGAATACAGCGGGGATCTGGGTATCACCGATGTGTATCCGGTTACGGCAGCAATCCTCGCGGGCTTTCTTCGCCCGACGGTGGAAGATGTCAACACGATCAGTGCGCCCCACCAGCTAAAAGAACACGGGATTGCGTGTAGCGAAAAGCGCTGCCCCGCCGATTCGGATTACGCCTTTGAAATTGGTGTTACGGTCGTTACCGACGACGCGTCACACACCGTCAAGGGCACCCTGTTCGACGGCAACGATCCCCGTATTTGCAGTATCGACGGTATGCGCGTGGATGCCAAGCCCGAGGGGCATATGGTGATCTGCATCAACGAAGATGTGCCCCAGGTCATTGGCCGCGTATGCCTGACCCTGGGCGAAGCCGACATAAACATAGCAAATCTTTCCCTGGGTCGTGAAGACCGGGGCGGGCACGCCCTGACAGTGCTCAATTTGGATGAGGCGGTGGCGGATAGGGTGTTGGATGCGGTACGAAGCGTTCCCCACGTAACCAGCGTGAGCTTGGTTTCGTTGCCAGGAAGCGCAACCTAGGAAGCGTCCCGCAAGATAATGTTTGCAACCAAAATCAGGAGAAGAGATGGCTACCTATAAGAACATTGTAGTCCCGGAAGGTGAAAAGATCGTTGTCAATGGCGGCAAGCTGGAGACCCCGGATCGACCCATTATCGGCTTCATTGAGGGGGACGGCATCGGCCCCGATATCTGGAAGGCATCCAAGTTTCTCTTTGAGGAGGCGGTGCAACACTGCTATGGCGGCAAGCGTAAAATCGCGTGGATGGAAATATACGCGGGCGAAAAGGGCAATGAAATCACGGGTTCCTACTTGCCCGAAGAAACCCTGGATGCCATTCGCGACTATGAATTGGCGATCAAAGGCCCGCTGACCACGCCCATTGGCGGCGGCTTCCGCAGTCTCAATGTAAGTCTGCGCCAACTCCTTGACCTTTTCGCGTGTGTGCGGCCTATTCGTCACTTTGATAGCGTCCCAAGCCCGGTTTGCAACCCCCACCACGTGAATATGACCATCTTCCGGGAGAACACCGAAGATGTGTACTCGGGACTTGAACTCGAAGCGAACTCGCCAGAAGCGAAAAAGCTTGCGGCTTTCTGCAAGGCGGAGTTTGGCTGGAACATTCGCGAAGGTTCCGGCCTGGGGCTGAAGCCGGTGAGCAGGGAAGGCACCCGGCGTATCGTGCGTGCGGCCTTGAATCACGCCGTCAAGCATGGCAGCAAGAGTGTCACCCTCGTTCACAAGGGCAACATCATGAAGTTCACCGAAGGAGCCTTCATGCAGTGGGGCTACGAACTGGTCCGGGAGGAATTCTCCGAGGTGGCGGTGTCGTGGGAAGACTGCAAGGGCGACCCTGGCGACAAGATCCTGGTGAAAGACACCATCGCCGATATATTCCTGCAACAGATTCTTACGCGGCCAACGGATTTTGATGTGGTGGCAACCATGAATCTGAATGGTGACTATTTCAGCGATGCCCTTGCTGCGCAGGTCGGTGGTATCGGTATCGCACCCGGGGCCAATATTAACTTTGAAACGGGTGTCGCCATCTTTGAGGCCACCCACGGCACGGCACCGAAATACACCAACCAAGACAAAGTAAACCCCAGCAGCCTTGTATTGTCTGGTGCCATGATGTTCGAACACATGGGTTGGCAGGAAGTGTCCGACACCCTGGTCGAAGCCATGACGCAAACATTCCACAACAAAACCGTCACGTACGATTTTGCGCGCCTTATGGACGATGCCACATTGCTGAAATGCAGTGAATTTGCACAAGCGGTGGCGGATAATATGAAAGCGTGTCAACCCGCATAGAAGCGAATCACAAGGGAACTGCCAGTCAACGTAATTTGAGATTTGGCGAAGCATGTGCTCATGTGTCAAAATCGGGGGGTATTGTCAATGGAAAAGGTGGCACAAACGTTGGAACCGTATGAAATAAATTCGGAATCGGGCCAAAAGCGATTGCTGCAAATGCATCGGAATTCCGAGGTATGCAGTTGTGTCAGCGGCGTAACGCACGATGTCAACAACCTGCTTGGGGCAGCGATGGCCTATGCCGAATTAGTCTCCTTCGACGAGGGTATCAGCGATGATTCCAAGAAAATGCTCAGCCAGGTTGTCGATGGCATTACCAAATGCAGCCGTCTCATATCTTCGCTTACCTCCATCTCCCGAAAAGAGCGCCCGGATATAAATTTGGTGGCTCCGCAGCAGTTGATGGATGAAGTGCTCGTCCTACGGGATTACGAATTCAAAGTGCGGCAGATAACGGTGGAGCGGAATTTTGAGATCAACACAGGGACCCTGGCGGTGGATTTGCCGAAGTTGAAGATGGCCTTGGTTTTTCTTCTCGTGAATGCCCAGGACGCGGTGGAAAACACGGCGCAAAAGCGCGTCAAGGTAACCGTGGGCAACGCGGGCGACGACGTATATTTCGATATCTGGGATTCTGGCCCGGGCCTTAATTCGGAACAGACAGAGGCCGCCTTCGATGCTTTTCAGACATCGTGGTCCGATGGCACTCATATGGGTCTCGGACTTTTCAGCGCCCGGAAAATCGCCGAATTCCACGGGGGAAGTCTGACCTATACGCAGGAACGTGGATTTCGCTTGTTAATCAAGCGGGACAATGGCTTGATGCAAATGGCGTAAGGGGATCCTGTCGCCATTTCTTGCCGTCTTGTTTTCAGAGCAATCCCCGCTGAGCAGACCCGGCAACTCAAAGCACGTAGGTCACCCGCACCCGTGCCGTGCAGGCAACCCGTTCAATATTGGGATAGATGGCCTCCGTGTCCGGCGGATCGTTCCAGGTGATCTCCAATACCTTGACCCGCTCCACCGTGCGTATTTCCGCCCCCAGTGCCGCAGCGGCCCCCGAAGCTGCGGTGAAGGCCTGTTTTGTAGCCTCATGAACTGCCTCCTGGATCGTGACGCTATCCTCAGCGATCACCATGGCGGGTTCAGAAACGCCACACACCAGTTTCTTGCCCAACACCTTAATCTCCTCGCAAAGCCCGCCGAATTTTGCGGCACCCGTTTCTCCGCCCATTAAACCAGCCATAGAAAAACGCAATTCAACGGTCACCTTGCTTCGGCCTTCTTCCAACGATGCTACATGTGGCGGATAGATATCGGTCGTAACAGGACGCGATTCCCTGTTGGCGAAAAACTCACGGAGTTGTCCCTCGATGGGTTTCGCTGCGGCAAGCCCTCGTCGAAGGTCGCCTTCAGGCAGGGAAAAATGGAGCCAGAACGCGACATGGGAAGGCGGCGCATATACGGTGCCCACACCGTCACTGACGATGAAGGAGGACTCGGGTTCCTGGGCTATGCTCTTGAATTGGACCACGAGCGCAACAATCGCAACGATAACAACCCAAGTCCTGGTGCTACGAGAGATCGGCATGGAAGAATTTCCTCTTTGATGTTGCGGGCAGTTTCGCAGGTGAGAACGATCTTTTCCGCCCATTGGCTTACGGGATAACGGGAATAACCCGCCATCCCGTCGTGCTTTCGGTAAACTCGCGGGCCGCGAAGCACCATACTACCACCTTCTTGCCCGCCAGCTTATCCCGACGCCGCGCCAGGGTGATCCGTGGTGTTGTCGCCCCCGAGCCACGGACCGCGACGAGATCCACCGGAAAACCCAGGGCATGGGCCAGCAAATCAGGGAGTCCCGCTGCCGTGGCGTGCATGTCACCGCCCCCATGAAAGACCAGGTTGTGGCTGTCGCCAATCAAGAGCACAGGACTCTGCCGGGCGCTCAATAGCGGAGTAAACGTCCCATTTTCGGCTACGCCCACCTGCTTCAAGGAAATAATCTCTTCCCGAGTTTCCCCGTCGATAAGCGCCGCCAGATCACCGTGCAGCACCAGTTCGGACTCTCTCGTCTCATAGGTGTTCTTGGGCAGCGCATCATACCAGGGCAATGTACGGATTCGTTCCGCCACGCTATCTGCGGCCATGGAACACGCCCTCGGCGACCAGTGGGTGTCTGTGCGGCAGTAGAACGGCTCAGCACCGGCATCCGCCTGCGCCTCAAAGGCTGCCTGGAGATCGATGACCGTGATGCCCGCTACGGCAAGTTGGGCCAGAAAGGTGCCCAGTGCCCCATCGGATTCCATACTGGCGCGTAGTTCCTCTGTGATCCTGGCTCCCCCTACCTTCTCGGCATAGATGCCCGCTTTCGGCGGTACGGGCATGAGAATAAGCTCAATGCCTGCACCCTTGAGCTGTCGGTTAAAATCAAGAATCGCCACACGGGGGTCGGCATGGTCTTTGTTGCGTGCGCGGCTAACCTGCGGGGCTGCTTCACCCCAAAAGGGACCGACGGACATGCTGCGGAGTTCTGGTGTAAAAAAGAGCCAGCCATCCTGCCCCCGAAGCACCTGTTGCTTCGCAGCCTCCAACTGTTGCACGAGGTCGATGAGGCCGATGTCATCGGGTACCGATGTGGTCTTGGGGAGCGTTGCCGTCGCCGATAGCGGCGTTTCGACACGTGTTGCCTCTGTAGTCAGCCACCACGGCTCGGCATTCATGACCCCGTCGTCCAAGGGAACACGATTGATACTGCCCAGCGTTTCGTTCACCAGGGACCATCGTTGCAAATCAAGGCGTACACGCTCGCCAACCTGCCAGCTGGTTACGTCGGTCCATTGATGGTCCCGCATGCCCCAGGCGTAAATCAGGAAGCTCTTGGACGGCTCAGACCCACGCTCAATGCTTTCGATCAGTATGGATACAATACAGTCTTTGTAGGGCACGCTCCCCGGAACTGGGGGCAAGGAACGCTTTAGAATGCGTCCAGAGACGGTGATGGCATCCTCCAGGGCGGCGGGCGCTTGTATGGTGGAACCCAGTTGCATGGGCAAGTCCCCCTTCCAGTCTCCCCACGACAATTCGCGGGCGGCAAATTCATACACGAGCACCCGTGTGTTGGCCAGACGATCCCTGCCGCGATGCATGGTGTCACTCAGGATCTGGCGTGATGCAAAGGCACCATGGTCGTTCTGAGCAATGCGGTCCACAGGCCGCTGCAGGTAGAAACTCAATTGTTCGGCCAAGCCTGCGCCGGTACCCCAACCCAAGTCGGCCTGGCTGTATATGTTGGTAAAGCTGTCACCCAGCAGCAACACGGCGCTTTCCTCATGGGGTGCCCAAGTTCCGCCCTCACTATCAAAGATGGGGTGGGTAAAAACCGTTTCATCCATCTCCCCTTCCGCATTCGCCTCGGGGTAGAGCATGGTCGCAAGATCACCCCGATACGCTACCTCCCGTCCTTCACCCCGTCGATAGCTTCGTTGATTGTCGGGCGGGAGGGAAACATGCTCGCCTATAAAGGCGGCCAGAACTTCCGCACACCGTTCCATGCCCAATGGCGACCAATGGCTATCTCGGCGGAGATAGGTGATCGTCCGCTCCTTGGCATCCATGAGGGTTGGAACGACATCGCAGACCAAGACACCGGCATCACGAACCTGGCGCAAGAACTCCGCGTTGGCAACGTTTTGCACGGCAATCTTCCCGTCAAAAGTGGTGCTTAGCTGCTCTGGATAGATGGATACCTTGCCTGGGAGCGGAAGAAGCACGAGGATAATATCCCGTTCAGCCAGTTGCCGCTGAAATCCCAGGATGGCAGCCACAGAATCCATTGCTCGACCACCTTCAAAACGTTGGTGGGCACGAAGAAAGGGCGGGCCTGTCACATGTCGCAGGGCGGGGCCATAGAATAGCCAGCCCGTGCGACCGGGATAGACATCGGCATTGCTCGCACCAAGCAGACCGCTGAAGAATCGGTTCACAGGTGTCACCAAGTGGATGCGCAGGGAAGACGTTGACTGGAGGCGACTCTCGAAGGACTCCATCCGCCTGCGCATCCGCGTATTGAGTTGCGCCGTGCCTTGTAGCAGTCCCGCCTCCCAAAGGGTCCGCGATATCTCGGTTGATCGGGGTGGCAGATGCCGGGCCTCATCCAGCACATGAAATGCGCTGTTGCCCGCAACATGGTGGGCCGAATCCCAGAGGAGCGGAGTAAGAACGACAAGCACGAAAAAAAGCACCATAAAAGCGGCCACGACAGGGCGAACAGCCGTTTGGCCCACTTCGGCCTCCGCCTGTGCTTCGCGATGATTTTGCTCTCTATCCATTGCGCCTCATGTCGGATTGTTTCCTCTCATGCTGTTGCCCTGCCGCTAAAATATAAAATAGATAAATGGGTTGTAGCTTTGCGTGACCAATGCGGCGATAGCAAGCACCAGCATGAGGCTGCACCACAGGGCCTTCGGCCAGCTAAGCTCGCGGGTAAAATCCCAAGTCTGGGGTGCGCCCCAGGTGATTCCGGCAGCAAGCAATATGGCTCCCAAATAGTAGGGCTGGTAGAGAATGCCCCGGAGAAGTCCAGCGGAGGCACCGTCCCCGTCAATGCCGAAGAGGGCGCTCAAATAAGTCCACGCGTCCGGCAGCGTTGTTGCCCGGAAAAACACCCAGGCCAGCGAAACAATGGCGAAGGTAAGCAGCACCCGAAGCCCATGGGGCAGATGTCGATAGACGTTGGCTTTTCCCTGGAGGCGTTCAAGGGCCAGCATGGCACCGTGAATACCGCCCCAGATGACGAAATTCCACGAAGCGCCGTGCCATAATCCGCCAATGAGCATGACAAGCGCCAGATTGGCGTAGGTGCGTGCCGCGCCCCGCCGATTGCCTCCCAACGCAATATACAGATAGTCGCGGAGGAACTGGGATAGGGAGATATGCCATCGCCGCCAGAACTCCGTAATGGATGCCGCATGATAAGGCGAATCGAAGTTCTTGGGAAACACAAAACCCAGCATCAGGCCGAGACCAATCGCCATATCGGAGTAGGCGCTGAAGTCGAAGTAAATCTGAAACGAATAGCCTGCCAGACCGTACCATGCGTCCATCGTCGTTACGGAACCCGCATCGAAGCAAGTGTCGGCGATGTGCCCGCAGGGGTTTGCTATGAGCACTTTCTTTGCCAGGCCCAGCGAAAAAAATGCCGTGCCACGGGCGAACTTCTCTAAGGTATGGCTTCGCTGCTCCAACTGATCCGCCACTTCTCGAAATCGCACGATGGGACCCGCCACCAACTGGGGAAACATGGAAACATAACAGGCGAAGGTGACAATATTTCGGACCGGCCGGGCCACGCCCTGATACACATCGATGGTGTAGCTCATGGATTGAAAGGTATAGAAACTGATGCCAAGCGGCAGGGTGATGCGAAGCGCCATGTCCCACCGTGCATCCGCCCAGCCCAAAACAGATAGCAGATCGTTATAGCTGTCGATGCCGAAGTTGGCGTACTTGAAAAAGCCGAGCAAGGCGAGGTTGGTGACGATGGAAATTGCCAGCGCCCGCCGCTGCATGCGTTGCCCGGTCGCCCTGTCGGACTCAGCCATCCGCTGCCCAGAGGCGATGCGGAGTCCCATGAAGTAGTCTACGCCCGTCGAGAAAAGCATAAGCAAGACAAAGGCAGGGTTGGCCCACCCGTAGAAAAGATAGCTGAGCAGCGTGAGCAACAATGGCCGAAATCGATGGGGCGTGACGTAATAGAGTGTCAGAGCAATCGGCAGGAAATAGAAAATAAAAAGGTGAGAACTGAATACCATGGGCGCGCCGGTTTACTCTTCTCGCGATGATTTGACATCGCGCAATGACCGCCCGCCCGCGTCGTAGAAATAGGGAATGGTGAAGTCCTCCACGATATCGTCCGAAAGGTTTTCCGCTGCCAGCTGAGGATTGCCGTCATAGGGTTCAAGGCGTAATTCGTGCATGCTTCCCTCCAAAACCGATGCGAAAGCTAAGGCCCGTTCATCAAGCACAGTCCAGTGTGCCACATGGAGCTGGCTACCGTCGTAATCCCCGGAGAGCACCTTCACGACTTCGTAGAGGAACACGGTTAAACCCTGGGTATACGGGGCCAATTCCTCGGGTGTGGGCACGGTGGACTTGCCCCGTAGCACAGCCCGAACGTGCAGCGAAGGTACGTGTTCCCGTTGAGAACGTCGTTGGGCGGTGGAATCGTGGAGCGTCCGGACCTCGGTGGCCGATAGGGCGCGGCCGTAAAGGCATATTCCCTCCACAGCACCCTTCCAACCGACAACATCGGGTGAAGATGAACCCAGACGCAGGGTCAGCCCTTCGGGACGAACAAGAGCCGCCGGGAGGGCTTTCCGCGCTACCTCGACACCATCACGGAATATGACCGCATGTGTACGATTGCAGGAGACAGTAATGCTCGTGGTGATCGCGGCCTTTACGTCGCCTGCCAACAAATCGAAAGGGCCGGACTTTGTCGCTATTCCTATTCGTAAGAAACTGCCGTGCTGCTCGATGCGGAGCCACCCATTTTTGCTCGGGACTTCATGCCCCAAGGTCATAACAGCTCCGTCTTCGAGCCGTGTTTCGGGGGTGAGCCACATAGTTGCCGTGAAGCCCTCCCCATCTTGCAGTGAGGCACTCAAGAAGGCTTCAATTTGCTCCGCGAAGAAACCGCCC
>JAJRPE010000133.1 GCA_024280935.1 Candidatus Hydrogenedentota bacterium | reverse complement strand
GCCCGTCATCCTCTTGACCGCCTACATCGATGTCCGGGATGCGGTGACCGTCATGAAGCAAGGCGCGATTGACTATCTGGAGAAACCGGTTGACCTTGATGAGCTGATTGCTGCCGTGGATGATGCCCTGGGCATAACCCGTGGAAGTCCCGACGAAACAGCTACCTCCGAATTGCCTCCAGGCGTGATTGGGGAGAGCCCTGCCATGGGGACGGTTTTCGCGCAGGCCGCCCGTGCCGCTATTACCGATGCGACGATTCTTATTGCGGGCGAAAGCGGTGTGGGAAAGCAGGTCGTGGCCGAGTTTATTCAGAAGACGAGTCCCCGTTCGGATATGCCCTTTGTAACGGTAAACTGCGGTGCTTTTCCCGAAAATCTCATCGAGAGCGAGCTCTTCGGCCATGAGAAAGGAGCCTTCACCGGAGCCGAAACCGCTCGCGAAGGCCGTTTTGAAGCGGCTGACGGCGGCACCCTCTTTCTGGACGAGGTCGGCGAACTGCCCCTGGCCCTCCAGCCCACCTTCCTGCGCGTTTTGGAGTCGGGCGCTTTTCATCGCGTGGGCGGGTCGGAGGAACGCCATGCGGATGTGCGGCTTATCGCTGCCACCAATCGGGACTTGGCCGCCGAGGTGAAGTCGGGCCGTTTTCGCGAGGATCTCTACTACCGCCTCAACGTGTTCCCCCTGGTGGTGCCGCCCTTGTCCGAACGGCCCGAAGATATCCTGCCCCTGGCAAACCATATGTTGGCGAGCCATCGAAAACGGCTCGCGCCGGCCGCAGAGCGCTGCCTTATGGCCTATGATTGGCCCGGCAATGTGCGCGAATTGCGCAACGCCATGGAGCGGGCCGTTATACTCTCCAACAGCCGCCAGATTCTCGCCTCTGACCTGCCCGATGCCATCCAGAAGAACGATAACCCGACGCGCAAGCCGGGCAGTGTGTTGGTGGGCACCATGGCGGACATTCAGCGTCAGGCCATCGTAGAGGCGCTGGAGAAGACGGGTGGCAATAAAACCCGTGCCGCCGAGCTGCTGGGCATCAGCCGCCGCAACCTGATCTACAAGCTGCGCGACTACGGCATGTAATGGGAGCGCAGGTCTGGCGGCCAATCATCCGCTTGTGGTCGGGCGGGGGCGTACTGTAGGCTGTTGCAGCAAAGAAGGATGTGCTCCGGGAGGGGTTCCCTTTTTTACGAGTCTCGTAGAATGGTTTCCGGGAGGCAAAGGGTTGAACAGTCGAAAGACATCGATTGAAACATGAGTCTATGAAAAAGTTGGCGAATGATTGTGATGGGGTGGTCGAACTGAAACGTCGGCTTGAAGATCTTGACCTCGACATTGGCGTCGAAGGCGCCTTCCATCTTCGGGGGCAGGTGCTGGCAAATCGTGATCTCTCCGGGCTCGATCTGTCTGGCATGGACTTCAGCGGGGCGGATCTTTTCGGCTCTGACCTCTCCAATTCGCGCTTAGTGGGTGCGAATTTCACCGACGCCAAGTTATGTAGCACGAAGCTGCACGGGGCCGAGTTTCTGGACGCGTGTTTGCTCGGCGCGGATCTGGCCGAAGCACAGGGCGACAACATTGGATTCGCCCGTGCGAACTTGCGGGGACTCAACGCCGTTGGCGCGCGGCTGACGAACGCATCGTGGAGTGAGGCGTGTCTTGAAAAAGCAAATTTTGGCGGCGCTGTATTGGAGGGTGGACGGTTTCGCGGCGCGGACATGTCCTCCGCACGATTTGTTCGCACGAACATGCGGGGCTGCGATCTGACGATGGCAAGCCTCGATCAGGCCAACTTTCATCTTGCGGATTTGCGGGGATCCAGTATGCCGGAGGTGAGCGGCTATAAGACCGCCAATTGGATCGGCACCAATGTGCTGGACGTGGATTTTCATGGAGCCTATCTCGTTCGCCGCCATCTTATGGATGAAAACTATCTTCACGAATTTCGGCGGCAGAGCCGTTTCAACGCGGCGCTTTATTGGCTCTGGTGGGTGACGTCAGATTGTGGACGCAGCCTGGTGCGCTGGACCGCGTGGGTGTTCGTGTTGATAGGGGTCTATGCTGCGGCGTATATGTTCGTGGACCTTGACTTTAGCGGGCATCAAACAGCATTCAGCCCGATATATTTTAGTATTGTGACACTCACCACGCTGGGCTATGGTGATACGGTGCCCGCCTCACTTGCCGCACAGTTGCTTGCCGTAAGCGAGGCCATGTTTGGCTATGTCGGATTGGGCGGCCTATTGAGTATATTATCGCAAAAGATGGCACGGAGAGCGGAGTAGTGTTTAGCTTTTTTGTACGAAAGAAGACTGATCCGGCGAAGGCACTTCGGGAGGCTTTCGGTGCGTATACACTCCCTTCATTCTCAAAGGTGGATTTGGAGATTATGCGCCGCATTCGCGATCCAGAAATATCAACGAGTGATATCGCGCAGGTTCTGGAGTTGGATCCGGGGCTGTCTGTAAAATTGCTGCGGCTGGCCAACTCCGCAGCCTACACGCCCCGGCATGATGTCAGCAGTCTCTCCATGGCTGTCGCCCTGGTCGGCCTTTCCCAACTGGAATCCCTTGTCATGACCGCCACGCTGAAGAAGGGCGTGCCCAAGTGCGATCACAAGAACCTGGGTTCCGCAGCCTTCTGGGGTACGGCGGCCCTTCGTGGTGTTCTCGCACGCGATCTCGCAAAACGCCTTTGCCCGGCACGGATGACCGAGTGTTTTACGGCTGGGTTCCTCCAGGATCTGGCGGTCCCCTTCCTGATAAGCCAGCACCACAATGAGTATGATCCCATCATCGAGGCCTGGCATGCGGGAGATTCTGATTTTTGGAAGGCGGAACGCGATTTGTTTGATTGGGACCACGCCCAAGTGGCCACTTGGATTGCGCAGGAATGGGAGCTGCCTGAAAGTCTGGCATCCGCTATTGGGGGACACCATTCGCCGGATGACACGGACTATGACTGCCCCCTTCCCGTGGCCCTCGTTGCGAATTTGTCCGATACGGACGAAAGCCTTGGGTGTCTTTGCGCCAACCTTGAAAAGCACCTTTCTGAGGAGAGCGTGGTCACCCTGGTCGAATCTGCGCAATTGTCCGCGTGCGAACTTGCCCGATTTATGACCTGATTCTATACTTCTTGGTGCGGGCGGGTTTGGGGTACCTTGCCACTTGGTCGGCGGGATGCCCGCGCTCCCATCGGTCAACGCTTCGTTGTTTCCCAAAGCGCTGTTGTCGCATACCACGAACACCATAACAGGGAAAACAGGGACAGTCGGTCATGGCCGACTGACCCGTACCCGAAGTTCCTCGACCAACTCGAAAATCTGCTGGGGCGGATCCTGCGGCCCAAGAAACCGGGCCGCCCAAGGAAGGATACCGGGGGAAAAGATAGGAAAACCTAGTCTGCCCCTAGGTTTTCCGAAATCCCCCTCGCGGAAGTGCCGTAGCGGGAGCGCTGCTATAGAGTTCGGCCCAGATCGTAGACGGCATCATCCTGGGCCGAAGGAGGGTACGAGAGAAGACGGATCTGTACCCTTTCTTACGGGCAATGGCATAACCTCTTTTTATCCGTAGTCCGTCCCTATAATAACCGTCCCTATAATAACCCTTTCTTTCCCTAAAAAGTCCATGCAGGTTTTGCGGGAGCCGTTGAGAGGATTTCCTCCACATAACAGCCCGTCTGAGTCTGGACTGGTTCCGGGCGTCCCCGGGTGGGAAGATAATACATTTTTATACGATAGGTCATCAGGGCGTGCCATTGTCCGTCGGCCAGGCGCAGGACTGCGGACGAAGGATGATCAGCGTTCCAGAAGGCTTCCTTTGGAGCCGGACCGAATTCCTCCGGGCAGTCGCGTATGAGTCGGGCATCGCTTAGCTGGCCGTCCTGAATCATCCAGAAGTCGAGCCGTGGCCGTTTTTCGCCGCTGGGACTCGTAGCGATGAAGGGGGTTCCACAGGCGCTTCGATTGATGCTCACGGGAGCGGCACTGCGAACGTTATCCTGCCGGACGATCTCCTGCCAGGTCTTGCCGGCATCAGCCGATCTCCAGACCACGATGGTGTTGGCTTGTTTGCCTCCTAAACGGGTGGTGAACAGGAGTGAAGCATCAGTCACGCGCACCAGGCTGGGCTCCGACCCGGCGCTTACAGGCATAAACTCCGCAGCGCCCCACTCTCCGTCTTTCCATTGCCAACGGGATACGCCGCAGTGGGATTCATTTTTGCGGCGTGCTAATACCGGAAGGAGCAAATTGTCACCCTGAGGAATTGCGTTTGAGAGACCCGGGGAGATCAATTCCCAACCGTCCAGGCTTGCTGGCGGCAGGGGGGAGGGACCAACGAGTGCTCGTTTGGTCACTTGAAATTTTGTCCCGTCGTAGCTCAACTGCATAGTCTCAACGAAACGTTCAAAGGGTTTTACCCAGGTAAACAGACCCTTCTCATCGGTCTCCACTGATAGAGCCTGACAAAGCCCAAATCCTCTCCCTTCACCCGGATGTCGTGAGCCGTCGACCGCTTTGGCCCCTATTGGCCAGAATCCGCCAGCCACAGGAAACTTGACAACAAGATGCTCTTTACCAGCCTCGTCAGGGGGCAGTTTAAGGTTGCGGGAGATTGGGGTTGGCTTGGCTGATCGCAGGGCTTTAAGACTTTCGAAAACGAGGACATCCGTACCGTCTTCGTAATCAAACATTCCCGGGGCGATGACTCGCAGGTTGCAGAAGAGTGCTGCTTCAGTTGCCGAAACCTGTAGAGGCAGCCCGATCCCGTAGTAGGCCGGTAAATTGTCCGTGGTCTCACTGGGCAGAATCAAATCCGGCGGACCGTGTGTGATCATGATGATGTCCCCGCAACGCGCCACCGGGGTAATCAGAATGATGAGGGAAGTCACGATAGAGACCCAGAGCAGACGGTGAGTCATAGCGGGAAGAGGCAGCTTCATTATGTTCTATCCTTTTACGTTAGCATTTTGGGCCATTGTGGTGCAGCGTGATTTTCGAGCTGAACCTCCCAAGCTGCCGCGTAGAAACCGCAAAGAGGCCGAAACCGAATGCCAAACCAAAAACCTGATAGGTAATTCTAATTGTCGCTAAAGGGGAAAAGTAATTGTCGCCGAATACTACGACAATGTCGTATCGGCGTGCGCTAAGGGTACTGCTTTAAGAGGGATTCGCAATTCAGGACTTTTTCTGCAAGATCCAGTGGAACGTAGAAATAGTGGTTAGACGATTCGTAACCGATTCGCGAATCTCTCGTCTGAATTGCGTGTAAGTCAATTGCGAGATCACGCTCCTTGATAATGATGCTCTTGAGTATTTCACGTGTTTCGTCCAAAGGTGTTTGTTCGTGTGCAGCGCGTGTCTCCACAAATAGTGCTTGTTGCGCCACGCTACGGAAATGAATTGCCGCAGCCCTCATGACGCTCAGTTCCTGCTTTAACGCCGCTGGGACTTTTTCCCCCGCGTGTTTCGCCAACGCCTCATGGGCATCTTCGAAACCCGAGGCGACTTTCTCCATCTGATCGATGAAGATACCTGAAGGATACGGCCCCCGCCAGCCCTTGAGATCATCGTAAGGAATGCCCACCATGGTCGACGCATACCCCGTGGCTTGACTCCACAGCAGATTCGCGGGGCCTACCTGAAGCGGCGCCCGATACACCACACCAAGGTCGAAGGGGAACTCGCTAAACGCATCGCTGCACAGTACCCACGAATCAACAACGGCATCTGCGTGCGCTTCTCCGTAGCGTTCCGAAGCGACCCGCGTCATCGCATCGTGTGCCGACACGTCATCGGCATCACTCGCCCCGATCTCCGCGATCACCGCTAAATTCGGAGATGGGTAGCCCCCAAGACTCCATCCCAGCATGATGCCATCGACCCCCGCGTTGCGAAGATTCACCGCATGCCGGGCCACGTTTTGAAGCGCAGGTATATAGGGGACGGCAGCCAATTCCCAACTGTTGCTCGCTTGGATTTTTGCAAATGTTTTCAAGCCCCGTTCCCGCGCCGCCGCCCAATGTTTTGTCGCGCGTGGCCCCGGGCCAACTGCCGAGATCGAATACTCGCCAACGCGACGATCCACACCGCCACGGCTGATCGGAATACTCCATTCACTCACACTCATTAATCCAACATCCTCTGGCAGCCGCGCAATCGCATCCAGGGCCCATTCGTCACGCCACCCCCAATCCCATGCAATAAGTTCCGAAGGGCTACCGGCCCGCTGAATACCCTCGAGAATAGCAGCGTTAACATCGGCAATGGTTTCACTTGCAAGCCGCTTAGAGCAGCGCGTGCAATCCGCACCCTGACCATGGCTCCAACAATTCGTGAGGTATTCCGATGCCGTAATAGTAAGGAACCCCGCTAATTCAGGTACCTCTCGGGAGATTATTTCAACCGAATTCACAAGATATTCGCGGACTTCGGGTAGGCTCGTACATAGGGCGGCGTACTCTCCACGCACTACACCCTTCAGGTGTTCTCGCCCCTCAAAAAAAGATATAGGCATCGCCCTGGGCTCGTTGAGATAGAGATAGATGCCGATGCCGCGCGTTTTTGCACGTTTCGTCAAGGACTTCAGACGGGCCAACCTCTTCTCATAATCTGCACTCAACGCCGGCTCCCACGGATAGGGCGTGAGTTGATACAACACAACGTGCATCCAAATACTATCCACCCCCGAAGCAACCATCCGATCAAGGTACGCATCGGGATAGGGATCGATACCCTCTTCTAACAGCGGGTCGCCGTATAGTGAGAAATAGGGAGAACAGAACCGAGGCGAAAAAACGCTCTTGCGTACGGCGCTTGTCCGTGCAAGCGGGGCAGACAAGGTTTCGACAAAATGAAACAGCGGCTCCTCCAATCGCGCCGGCCCCTTTGGAAACATTTTCTGCATCAACGTTCGGATCCATTCCTCGTGCGCCAGAACCTCCGGTGTCGGCGCCTGATATCGTAAAGGTTCGCACTTGGGCTTCAAGCTGCCGAGCTTGATATACAGCGAGTCGTCCGCCCGCAATACAAATAAAAGCTCCCCCTCATCCATGTCTACCAATTGGAGCAATTGGCGGTACGGTAGCAAATGCCAATTCCGCCGGATGATAGTGATATAGGCACGTTTTCGGATTTCATGGGGTATTGTCTGTGGCTCGCCGAGCCCCATGGCACGCCCGATGCGCACGACCGATTCTTCGTCGGTATCCAGCACTTCCGCCAGACGTTTTGTCGGTACCAGTTGCCAGTTGCGCCAGACAAATGCGTGAACCAGTGTCGGAAAATGCTCGAAGGCCACAGGCGTGCGGTCCGAAACCGCAGGAAGCTTCATGCTCTGTTCAGCATGAGCCTCAAGAAAATGTAAAGGCCAAAACAAGAGTAGGATGAAACCCCAAAAGATTATTTTCATGTTAGATGGCTCCTTGTGAAATATTTCCAATGTGCGCTGAAGTTGAGTTTTTTGAGATGCAATACCCTATACATAGTGGAGCGTCAATCTTATAAATTATGGTTCCAGTATATCATTACAATACCCAGTTGTTTTCAAATTGTATGGGCGACAGCCTCAGTGATCTCCAGCTTCATAATGGTCCTTCGCATTTAATCACCGACACTAAATTTACTTGAACGTACCATACTCTCCGGCTACTTTTCGATTTTTTTCTTCGTCTTGAGCTTGCACAATTCGATGTCCAGTTCAACCCACTCTCCTGTCTGATAAACAGGATAAACAGGGACAGTTACAGGATAAACAGGGACAGTTACCTGTTCGAACTGAATTCATCCCGTCTGCCCTGCTTTCTTTATGCCGAGACTTGCCCGAATAGTCGTTGCGCTTCCGCTTCCAGATTCATGCCTATTGTCTGATGACTAATCACGGGCATATCGTTGGCATCCCG
>JAJRPE010000132.1 GCA_024280935.1 Candidatus Hydrogenedentota bacterium | reverse complement strand
GCCCCGCGAGGGTGTTCATGTTGTCGATGCCGCACGACTGAATGTCATGCAGGGTGTTTGCGATGCCGCGCGCATCTGGAACCGCTCCAAGGGCGAAGACAAAATGCGGGCGGAGCGTGGATTGATTCGTGCCCTGGTGGCCTATGAGACGTTGCAACGGGAAGATAAAATGTAGGACATCCGTCTCGGTTGTCACAGGCCGTTCACGGCCTCGACGGTACCCCCGCACACGCATGTAGTGACAGCCGAGACGGCTATCCTGCATAGTCTGCTGCCTCAATTTTGAGGGGCCACTAAAAGGTGTTGGTTGTGAAAAACGGTCGCACGGAGTCGAAAAGTATTCATGGCTGAAACCATCATTTATTTAGACCACGCTGCCACGGCACCCCTCGATCCCGAAGTGCTGGAGGCCATGCTGCCTTGTTTGCGAGATGGTTTTGGAAATCCAGGCTCGCTTCACCGGGTGGGCCGTCGCGCCCGCAAAGCCGTAGCCGAGGCTCGGGAGCAGGTGGCCGCCCTTATTGGTGCGGAGGCCCGTGAGATAGTTTTCACCTCGGGCGGCACCGAATCCGATAATCTGGCTATTGCGGGAACGATAGCGCACCAGGCAGGAACTGTGATAACCGTATCCACCGAGCACCACGCTGTGCTCCAAGCCGCACGTTATTGTGCGGATTCCGCGTTGCCGCCTCTTGTGCTTTCCGTCGATGGGCAAGGTCTAATTGATCTTTCGCGCCTGGAAGAAGAAATTGACGCAGGTGTCGCGCTTGTTTCGGTCATGCATGGCAATAATGAGACGGGCGTGCTACAGCCCGTGGATGCCATAGCGGCGCAGTGCCGACGGGTTGGCGTGCCCTTTCACAGCGATGGGGTACAAAGCGCAGGGCACGAAGCCATTGATATATCAACGTGGCCCGTGGACATGCTTACCCTTACTGCACATAAGCTCGGCGGACCCAAGGGCGTTGGTGCCCTCTTTGTGCGCGAGGCTACCCATGAGCTGATATCCCAACTAGTGGGCGGGGGACAGGAAGGTCAGCTCCGCGCCGGGACAGAGAACGTCGCCGGTATCGTGGGTTTTGGAAAGGCATGTCAGATCGCACGGGAAGACTTGGTCGATACAAACCTGCGCTTGACAGGACTGCGCGACCGGCTGGAGCGGGGAATCTTGGAGCGCATCGTGGATGTTTGGGTCAACGGGGGCGATGCCGACCGACTTCCCCACATCTCGAATATGGGCTTTGCCGGGGTCGAGGGCGAGGGAATACTCTTTGGCCTCGATGCCGAGGGTATTTGTGTGTCCACCGGCTCGGCGTGTACTTCGGGTCTGGCCGAATCCTCCCATGTCCTTCGCGCCATGGGCCAGTCCGAGGGGAAGGCCCTGAGTGCGGTGCGCTTCAGCCTCGGCGCTGGCAATACAGAGGCCGATATTGATAGGGTTCTCAATGTTTTACCCCGCGTGGTTCAAGAACTACGCGCCCAATAAGGAAAAATACATGCCCCAGGAATGCCAACCAGGACAGGAGAGCGTGCGGAATGCGCTCAAGAGCCAATTTGCCATCGTGCGCGATCATGTGGAGGGTGTCCGTGCGTGTGAGGCGGTGGCAATTCACGACATGCGGCGGGCGTCGCGGCGGTTGCGCTTGGCGCTCAGGATTTTTCGTCCGTACCTGAAAAAGTCCGAGCGCAAGGCCTTGAGCCGCGAGGCCCGCACCATAACCCGGGCCCTGGGGCGACACCGGGAACTGGATGTCATGGTGACCATGCTCCGGGAACACCGCAAGGAGACCCACGGACTCTGGAAGCGTTTTATGGACCACGCTATCGCTATTCTTGAAGACCGGTGCGAGCGGGCGCAGCGGTTCTGCATGGATGCTGCGGATGTGGTGGGGGGGGACAAGTTTCAACACGCTCAAGAAAGGCTGTTGGCGTCTATCGATACGACGGGCTGCTGCGTTGTTTCGCTCGCGCAGACAGAACTTCTGGATGCCTTGGAATTCGTTCGGGCCACCCGAAAGTGGTGGAAAAAAAGCGGTGAGGCCGAAGACCTGCATGTGGTGCGTATTGCGATTAAGCACCTTCGCTACGCCTGCGAGTTTCATCAGTCACTCGTTGGGGCGCCCATGGAAGCCTATATTGCTCGCCTGAAAGAGGTCCAGTCTGTCTTGGGGGAGTGGAACGAATGTCGTCTGTTGGAGGACATGGTGCTTACGCTGGGCAACGCGGCTGACTATAATCTTGCCCAGGGCGCCCCCCTCGTAGCCGAAGCCTATGGCGAGCGCGCCGCCGTTCTGGAGGCGCAGTTTGCAAGCGAGGGGAAAGCGCTCTTTTGTAAGAAGAGCCGCAAGGCCTTTGAGGCGTTGCTGGAAACGACCGCGATGGACTGTTGCCGCAGTGAGGACTAAAGTGGGCTTTGCCCACAAGGAAAGGCCAGATACCGTCATCCCCGCGAACGCGGGGATCCAGTGGTGTTGCGATGTATGCCTACCGCGTTCTGGATTCCCACATGCGTGGGAATGACGCAATGCGTTTTGATTTTTGTGATCTTCTTGGAAAACAAGGCGCTATTCGAAGTAAGGAACAAATTACCTATGTCTGCGATGAAAACCTTTGTCCTGGGGCTGCTGCATGGTCCGCGCTGGATTTTTCTCTGGGTGCTTGTGGTGCTCATGGGCGTGAATATGGTCGCGCCCCTGGCCTTTTGGGGCACCCTTGAGGCGAAAGTCGTCCTCGTCACCTTCATGATGG
>JAJRPE010000131.1 GCA_024280935.1 Candidatus Hydrogenedentota bacterium | reverse complement strand
TGGCGAATAGCACCATATCCCCGGCCACCACAGCCAATGAGGCCGACTTTTAATATTTCATCGTTGCTGTCGCCTGCGGCGAATGCCTTGCCGGATGCCACATGGAAGGTCGTTGCCGCAGCCACAACAGCGGCGCTGTTGCGCATGAAGCCGCGACGGGAATCATTAACACCAGTCTCTTTTTTCATAACATCGGTCTCCTTGGCAGGTCCTTGAAACAAGAGCGCCTATATAGATTCTCAGGTGTAGGATAGTTACATTGCCGAACATGGCCGAAATGAATTCCCCCGAGGGCGGTCCATCTCGATCACCTGATAATAGCGAATATCCCGTCGGGGTACAAATTGGTACACGGGGCCATGGCTTCTATCGGCCGGTTCCGCTACAATGGGCACACGTCCCCAGCCAGGAGATTCCCCATGCCCACCCCGCAACCTGCCGTCGTTCTACTGAGCGGCGGCCTTGATTCCTCGGTGTTGCTCCACCATGTGGCCAAAGAACTTCATTGCCCGGCCATCCATGCGCTGAGCTTTAACTATGGCCAGCGCCATGGCCGTGAACTGGTCTGTGCGGCCGCGCAATCCCGTATTGTGGGCACGAAGGCGCACCGGGTCATGGATATCACCTTCATGGGAACCCTGATTCAGGCGGGTTCGGCTCTTATTCAGGGTGGTGCAGAGGTGCCGGATCTGGATGCCCTGACCACGGAAGAATTGACCCAGCCGCCCACCTACGTGCCCAACCGAAACATGATGCTCCTATCCATGGCGGCCGCCTACGCCGAAGCCCATGGCATTACCGACATCTACTATGGTGCCCAGGCCCAGGATGAATATGGCTATTGGGATTGCACCCGGGAGTTTCTGGAACGCATTAACGCCGTGCTTGCCCTGAACCGAAAGGCTCCGGTAACGGTCCACGCACCCTTTGTGGGCTACTCCAAGGAAGATACGGTACGAATAGGCATCATGCTCGGCGTGGATTTCAGCCAGACCTGGAGCTGCTACCGGGGTGGCGAAGAAGCCTGCGGCACCTGCCCCACCTGCGTCGAGCGCCTCAATGCCTTCGCCGCGAACCACCGGGAAGACCCGATTGGGTATGCGGGGTAAAGGAGCTTGGGCATCCCTGCCCGACACGGATGAATTGAGAAACATGAAGTTTGAAGTGTGAAAAAATTGTACCCCTTCACACTTCAAACTTCCTCCTTCAAACTTCTTCTGTGTCGAGCAGGGATGCCCAACCTCCTTACTCCAAGTCTCCCATGCGCTTCTTGTCATAGGTAGCAATGACGGTGCTGGCAAGGCCACCACGGGGATTGCAGCTAATCTCAACGGTCATGGATCGGGGCTTGCACGCCTTCACCAAGTCTTCGAGCATGCGGTTGACGAGGTGCTCGTACCAGATGCCCACGTCGCGGTAGGACAGCAGGTAGTACTTGAGGGAGCGCAGCTCAAGGCAATCCTTATCGGGCACGTAGGCAATGCGCACCGAAGCAAAATCGGGTAGGCCGGAGAAGGGACAAACCGAGGTAAATTCGTCGGTCTCGGTTTCTATTTCCATGGCTTGGCCATAAAGCTTGTCGGCGTACTCGTAGGGAAAGCATTCGAGGATATGGGACTCGATGGCCTCCTGCCCCTTGAAGGGCAGCATCTTGTCTTCGGCCTTGAACTGATCTTTGGCTGGGGTGGGCGTGTCCATAATGGTATTCCTTGTGACTGATTCTTTTGCAGCTATGACCTTCGATTGGGAGCTAAAAGGGATTTGATCGAAAAAACTTTGCCAAGTTCGTTTGAAGTACAACCAGTTCGCCCACGTACTTTCGAAGCGATATCGCCCCGAAGGGGCAAAACAGGTTAGCCCAGGGCTAACCTGTTAAGGCCTTTCAGGCCGAACCCTGCACCCACAAGCTCCGGTCCTTCGTCCCTGCGCGTGTAGTGGCACCCTCATGGTTTTATTCACCAAAATAGATACAACGGGCGGTGTAGGTTTCTTGGACAACCACGACGGTGGGTCTTTCGCCGACATCGACGATGCGGTCCCAGACCCATTTCGCGATGCGCTCGCAGGTGGCACATTCCAAACCGGGAATTTCATTCAGATAACGATGATCGAGTTCTTCATAGAGGACCAGCAGATGGTCTTCCAGTCGGTCGATTCGTTCGACCCCCACCTCGAAGCGATAGCTGTGTCCGTGAATGCTGTGGCAGGGGTGGGTCGCGGGCAACTGGGGCAAGGCCTGGGCAGCCTCAAAACTGAAACCCAGGCGCTCCGGGGTTCCTTCCACGGCATCGGCGGGCAGCAGCACAGGCCGGAACGCCAAATCACCATCGATGGAAACACGCACACCCGCGTACCAGTCGGGCTTGGGTGTAATTCGGGCATCGATCCAGCGTTCCAGGGCAGGCACGGTGGTGTCATTCTCCAATCCGGGCACGTCGTTGAGATGGGCATGGTCCAATTGATCGTAGAGGCCGCGAAAGAGATCTTTCAGGGCCGAGTAATCGACGATCCAGCCAATTTCCGGATCCAGGCCGCCCTTCGCCAGGATCTCCACCTTGTAGCTGTGGCCATGAAGGCGTTGTTGTTTTTTGGTGCCCGTGAAGTTCCGGTGTGAGGCTTCCACATAGGCGATTTTTGTCAGGTGGGCTTGCACTGGGGTATTCCTTCGTTTGTATCACGGTGGGCTGGGGACTGCCTCGCCCAAGCCCGTGGTGTGTAACAATGTTAGCGTTGCGGCCAGCCCATCTGCCAAGGTATATATGCGGCAGATAACAGGCGGGGCTGTACCCAATTGGACAGCGCGGACATGCTTTTTTTCGGGCCTCGTGTTCGGTCTGGAATATTATTGTTCGAAATCGCTAGTTTTGAAAAAGGGCCAGCGCAGCACGGGAAAATGCCGCAAGAAAAGGGACAGACCCGACTACGCTCGTACCTCGCTCCGCTTACGTCAGTTCCCTTTTGACTCTGTTTTTTTTGATGCTCACACCAAGGGCACTTCTCGGGGTGGCAGACAGGACCATAAATATTGGGTGTGGCCCTGCCACCCCTAAACGCCGCGCTCGTCCGGGGGCCAGATGAACTTATGCATCTGCAACTGAAACCGGACGTCGTGAAGACCGTCTTCCAGCATCCAATCCACGATGTCCTTCGGGTCTACATCGCCGAAGACCGGCGAAAAAAGCACCGCCTTGCACCGTCCTGTAAGATTATACTGCCTTATGGTATCCCGGCTCCATTCGTAGTCCTTGCGGCTGGCCAATACAAACTTGACCTCATCCCGGTCAGCCCGAAGGTGCTCAATGTTGGACCAGTCGTTGTGTTTGCACATGTCGCTGTCGGGGCACTTCAAATCCATGATACGATGCACCGCGTCGGGCAAGGTGTTGATGGGCAGGGAGCCGCTCGTTTCGATGAGCACGGTATACCCCGCGTCCACGAGCGCCTGGGCCAGGGGGATGCAGGCTTTTTGCACCAGGGGTTCGCCACCCGTGATTTCCACAAGGGGCACGCCATAGCCGCGCACCCGCTCCAGAATCGCCGCGATGCTCTGCATTTCGCCGCCGGTGAAGCTGTAGGTCGTATCACACCAACGGCACCGCAGATTGCAGCGTGAAAGCCGGACAAAGACACAGGGCAAGCCCGCCCAGGTGCTTTCGCCCTGAACGCTGCAATAGATTTCGTGGATGCGTACCTTGATCGCGCTGGATGATGGGATGGTGACTTCGGACATGGCTTATTATACGTGGGTGGCGGCGGGAGGTGCTAGTGGACTCAGCGGGCGACCAAGAATGTACACCCTGTCCACTAAGGTGAGCTTCGCCCACAACCCAAAAACTTGCTTACAGTATTCGCACTCATGTCAATATCCGTAACCAACTGAAATACTGACTGTTACAGGAATTTCTCCTGGGACTCGCATAAACCTTCTCTTTTTTTATAGGCCT
>JAJRPE010000130.1 GCA_024280935.1 Candidatus Hydrogenedentota bacterium | reverse complement strand
CCCGCGATGCCAGCATGGTAACTGTAGCGGAATTCGGTGCGTCGCGCAAAATTTGAGTTTGTGTCACATCTTTGTGAACTGGGTGGACATGGTGGACGCAGTAGACGGGGTGGACCCAATGGGCGATGTTGTTTGTCCATGCAGTCCACCTCGTCCACTATGTCCACAGAGGACTCGGGCGTGCCCTGCGGCCTTTACCGACACCCTCGGACTCTTTTCGTTGGACGCGGTCTATTTGAGAAAGCACCATCGCGACCCATAACCTCATACGGGCCACTTGTGTCCCATTTCGGGCGTTGAGTCTCCGCGATGCCGGGTGCTACACTGTGCAATCTTCCCTGCTACCATAGGCCGTGGGGGGGATTCCCTGCTTGGGCAGGGCTTGGTACGGGTCTTGCTTCCGGGCAGGTATCTGCTCCGGGAGAGCACGCGGGTTTCGGGGGACGGCGGCTGCGCCATCAATAGACTCAATATAGGTTGCGGAACTAAGGAGATCAAACTTCGATGATCAAAGCAAGCGGACTATCGATGCATTATGGGCCGGTAAAAGCCCTGAATGATGTTTCGTTTGAAGTGAACAAGGGCGAGATCGTCGGTTTGCTGGGGCCAAACGGCGCTGGCAAGTCCACGGCGATGAAAATTCTCACCACCTATCTCTATCCCAGCAAGGGCAGCGCCATTGTGGCGGGGATTGACATCCTGAAAGACCCGGTGGCGGTGCGGAAGAAAATCGGCTATTTGCCCGAAGTGCTTCCCCTTTACATGGATATGGAGGTGCGGACCTACCTGAATTTTGTGGGCACGGCCCGCGGGCTTACCGGCATGAAGCTTAAAGAGCGCACCGATGCCGTATTGGATGCGACGGGTTTGCGCCCCATGTACCGCAAGGTCATCCGCGAGCTTTCCAAGGGTTACCGGCAGCGGACGGGCATCGCCCAGGCGCTGATTCACGATCCCGAGGTGATTATCCTCGACGAACCCACGTCGGGCCTCGATCCCCACCAGATACTTGAGATACGCGATCTTATCAGCGATCTCGCGAAAGAGAAGACGGTGATGCTATCGACCCACATTCTGCATGAAGTGGAATCAACCGCTGATCGCATCGTGATTATTAATCGCGGCGAGATCGTGGGGGACGGCACCATTGATGAGCTGCGCCACAAGGCGAAGGACGGCGAGCGCACGTCCTTCTCCGCAGAGGGAGACCGGAAGGACATTGAGGCCAAACTGAAGGGGATAGCGGCCATTAAGCACATCGAATGCACCGATGAGTCTAGTGGCTGCCCCGACTTCTTGCTCTACTCGGGCACGGGCACGAGCCTGTGGCGTGAGGTCAATGAATTGGCCCAGGCTCAGAAGTGGGCGGTCAAGCAGTTGGGTGACAAGCCCTTGACGCTGGAAGAGACCTTCCTCACCCTGACCGAAAAAGCTGGCCAAGCGGCCACTAAATAACAAGGAAACGGATGCATGAATAACATTAAGGCGATTATGCGCCGCGACCTGAGCGCATATTTTACCTCGCCGGTCGGCTACATTTTTATGATGGTTTTCGTGACCATCAGCGTCGGCCTCTATATAACGTCGTTTTTCTCCTTTCCCATGGCCGACATGCGGCCCTATTTCGACAATCTTCCCCTTCTGTTGTGTGTGTTCATCCCTGCGGTGACCATGCGTATATGGGCGGAAGAGCGGAAAGAAAACACGTGGGAAATGCTGCTCACCTTCCCCATGGAAGCGCGGGAGCTGGTTCTCGGTAAGTTTTTTGCCGCGTTGATCTTTTTCGCGCTGACCCTGCTCAGCACCGTTACCGTGCCGGTCATGCTTATGTCGCTGGGTGAACCCGACGTGGGCGCCATCATCAGTGGCTATGTGGGCACGCTGCTCCTCGGTGGTTTCTTTCTGTCCCTGGGTATCTTTTTCTCGGGCTTCTTCAAGGACCAAATTGTCGCCTTCGCCGTGACTCTGCTGACTTGTTTCAGCTTCTTTCTTGTCGGCACGGGCTTTATCGCGTCCTACATTGATGATCGGGTGCCGGGTCTCGGCTCCATGTTGTCGGATTTGTTGGGACTCTTTGGTCACTATAGCCCCTTTACCCGCGGCGTGATTGATTTGGCTGACATCGCCTACTTCCTGGTCTGGACCATTGCCTTCCTCGTGTTGAATACCATCTATATCGATGGGCGCAACCGCCCTGGCGCCAAGGCTATTTTCAGCGGCGCGTTGGTTATGAGTCTTGCGATCGGTTTACTTTTCAACTACCTCATGGCGGGATCGAGTCTGTTGCGTTTCGACGTGACGGAAGACAAGATTTACACCATCTCCCCGGCATCCAAAGAAATCCTGTCCGAGCTGGATACCACGGTGCAGCTTAAAGTCTACATTACGTCGCGGGACAAGATGCCCACGGGCATGAAAGAGCTGGAACAGAACATTGTCGATAAGCTGGAAGAAATGCGCATCGCCTCTGGCGGGACGGTAGACTACACGACCATTTATATGGACGTGGCCAATGTTTACAGCGCTCCCAATGCCGATAAGGACGAGGAAGGCGAAGAGAAGGAAGAAGACGCTATCGAGAAGCGCATGTTGGCGAAAGGTGTGCAGCCCTTTAACGTGCAGGCCATGAGCCAGGATGAAATGACCAGCAAGCTGGTCTATTCCAGCATTGGCGTTGGCTACGAAGACAAAGCCGAAGAAATACTTCCCCAGATCGTGCCCCAGTCTCTCCAGGAGTTGGAATATCGCCTGGTGAACACGATTCACAAGATGGCCCGCGAGAAGGTACCGGTCGTGGCCCTGGTCGCGCCGAAGGAAGCGGTGAACATCGATCCCCAGATGCGCCAAATCCTCATGCAGATGGGACAGCCGGTTCCAGACAGCGAGGATCCCTACGAATACCTCCAGCAAGTACTGGAATATGAAAAGTACACGGTCGAGCGGGTGGAGCTGACCAAGGAAAGCCCCCTGCCCGACGAGTACGACACCCTGGCCATAATCAACCCCCGAAGCCTGAACGACCGGCAGCGTTGGGAAATCAGCCGGGCGCTGGAGAGTGGCAAGTCGGTCATTATGGCGGTCCAGACCTACGAGTGGGACTACCGTTCCACGCCCCAGGGGCTTTCGATTAACCGTCGCGAGGAAACGCCTGGCGTAAACGAACTGTTGGAGAGCTACGGCTTGGGTGTCAGCACAGACATTCTCATGGATGTGAATAAGGTGCCCTTGTCCATTCAGGGCGGCGGTAACACGCTGCAAGATATGTTGCGCGGACCACAGCAAGTGAATCTGCCCATGCACATCCTGGTGAACAACACGTCTATGTCGGAAGACACAGCCATCACCAACCGGCTCTCGGCCCTCTTCTATCTTTGGGGCACGGCCTTGGATATGGATGAGAGCAAACTCGGCGAGTTGGGACTTGATGCCGATGTCATCATGGAGACCAGTGACCGCGCTTGGAGTATTCCAAGTTCGGCGCAGCTTACCGGTACCAGTTTCGAGGAGCCGCAAAATGCCGAGCGGAAGGCTTTTCCCCTTATGGCCAGGGTGAAGGGACAATTTCCCGATGCCTTTGCCGACGCGGAGCGCCCTGCCTGGCCCAAGGCTCAGCCGCCGCAACCTCAGTTTGGCCAGCCCCCTGCGCCGCCGGAAGATGACACGCCCGAAGCACCCGCCGAAGCGGTGGAAGCCAAGCCAGGTGAGTTGATTCTCTTGGGCTGCTCCGAGACCTTCCGCAAGAATTTCTTGCGGGATGCTAACTTGGACCTCTTCCTGAACAGTGTGGATGCCGTGACGTTGAACGAGAAGCTGGCGGAGGTCCGTGGTCGCAAGGCTATCAATCGGATGATCGACCGGCCCGATGACAGCACCAAGTCCTTCTGGCGTGCAATCAACTATGCGTTGGCCAATGCGCTTATCGCGGGTGTCGGCATCGCGTTCCTGATGAACCGCCGCCGCTCCCGCAACGCCTACACGATGGCCCACGTGAGCGACTGATGTGGTATGGACGTGAGTTTCGCAAGAAAAGGGACAGACCCGTCTGCGCTCGTACCTCGCTTCGCTTGTGTCAGTCCCTTTTTTGCAGTAATAAATTTGGAGTAAGCATTCACCGGAAATCAGGAGGGCGGGTTTTCCTGCCCGCAGCAAGACTCACGTCGTGTCAGCCGAGGCGCGTGGATCTTTAGGCCCTTTTGGGCCTAGTACCGACAAAAATTATGCGTTTGGTGACGCTGCTCTTAGCCTGAAAGGCTTTAACAGGTTAGCCCAGGGCAACGCCCTGGGTAGAAGATACTTCATCTGAAAAATAGCCCTGAAAGGGCGCAACAGGGTTCTTTTCGGTAACGAAAGTTTTCCTGTGTCTTGTGGCTATGTTCTATATAGATACCACTGAAAATACATCAAAAAGCACGGGCATGACCCTGCTATTTTGCCCTTTCAGGGCTAGTCGGTTTTGTAACATCCTAACCCAGGGCGTTGCCCTGGGCTAACCTCTTGTGCCCCTTCGGGGCGCTGGATCGTAGCCGAAGGCCTATCGTGGGTCTCGGTTTTATCTGGGTGTCACCCCAATCGTATTCTGAATTCTCGCTTTCATGGGAACGACGGCGTAAGTCGCCCTTGGGTTCTGAACGTATAAAAATGCGGAGCATGGAGAAAATAGATTATGAATATTAAGAGACTACGGCCCTTCCTGGTAATTCTCGTTGTATTGCTTGGCTTAGGTCTGTGGAAGCGCGGTTCCCAGCGTCAGCCGTCGATGGCCTCCCAAGCCGATTTGACGGCCTTGGTGGCAAGCGACTTGGGTGCCGATGACATCGCGAAGTTAGAATTGTTTGCTGGTGCCAAGGCCGAGGAAAAGGTCGTGCTGGAGAAGGAAGGCGATACGTGGCTGGTCCAAAGCCACTTTGCGGCACCGGTCAAGATCGATACGCTCGATGAATACTTGGAAAAGCTGGTTGCCCTGAAGGGCGAGTATCGCACCAAGGCCGAAAACGACGAGCAACTGGCGACCTATAGCCTGAAAGACGACGAAGCGTTCCGGGTCCTGGCCTACAAGTCGGGCGCGGAGAAGCCCATTGTGGACTTGCTCTTTGGCAAGGCTCCGAATCAGAGCACGGTCTTTGTCCGCAAGGCGGGCGACGAGACGGTCTACGTTGAATCGACCAACCTGCGTCGTGACGCTGGGCTTTATGGCGATGATATGTCAGAAGCCCCTAAGGCCGACAAATGGTTGGACAAGGATATCCTGGCGCTGGACAAGGAAGCTATCACCAAGGTCGCGGTGACAACACCCGATAAGGCGATGGTTTTTGATAAGCGCGAAAAGGAAGTGCCGCCTCCAGAACCCAAAGAGAGCGAGGAAGGCGAAGATGGCGCTGCTGAAGAGGCACCCGCCGCCCTGCCCACGGTAGAATATGAATGGGCCATGGCCGTTGGAGGCAGCGACCAGATCTTCAAGGAAGCCGCCCTGCAGAATTTGCTGAATAAGCTGAAGGGCCTTACGGCGTCCGCCGTGGTGGATTCGGCGAAAAAGGCCGATTGGGGCCTGGAGATACCAGGCTTCAAGCTCGTTGTAAACCTTGGTGAGGATGAAGAAGTAACCATCGAGGGTGGTCGTCCTGATCTCGGGGGCAACGGCTATGTGCGTGTTGCTTCCAATGAGCGCGACGTGGTCTACGAAGTCAGCAGTTATCACTTTGACCAGCTTTTCCCCAAAGGCGCGGATCTCATCGACTTGCCCAAGTGGGAAGCCGACAAAGAAGCCCTTACTTCGGTGACGATCACACAGCCGGAGGGCAAAGTCGTTCTGACGAAGGTCGGCGATGCTTGGAAGGTTGCGGTGCCTGCGGCCAATCTCAAGGTGCAGCAGTCGGCTATTGACGGCCTGATTAATGGGCTTGCGGCTTGGACCCCTTCGGATTACACCGATAACCCGCCCGCCGCAGGTGAGTTTGATCGCCGTATTGATGTGGTTGTTGGCGGTGTATCCAAGAGCTTCTCCGTTGCGGGCGATTCCAAGGGTGTTGAAGGCACCTACGCCAAGATTGCGGGAAACGATCAGGTATTGGTCATGAAGACCGCCGATGTTGCGAAGCTCTTCGTCACACCCCGAAACTTTTTTCAGCTTGCTTTGCTGGACATGACGCCTGATGATGTTACCCGAATCGATGCACGCCGGGACGGCGAGAGCGTTACCTTGCGTCACAATGAAGCGGGTTGGACCCTGGAAGGCCCAGACGGCGTTTACCAGGTCGATGCGGCCAAGGGCAACGAACTCTTGGACAGCATTCTTGCGCTGGAGGCCACCGACGTGAAGTTTGGCGGGATGCCTTCCGAGATCACGGAGATGGGTGCGGTTACGCTCATTACCCGGAGCGGCGCTTCCCGTCTTCTGGTCTTTGGTGATGTCGCCGATGGCGTTCACCCCCTGTCCGTGAGCGGCATGCAGAATACGTTCACTGTAGGTGTGGCGGACGTAGAGAATATCATCGCGGCCTTTACCGCCGTGGAAGAGAGTATGGGCGACAAGGTTGCGGAGGCACCTGTCCCCGTTGAAGCTGTGGCCCCGACTCCCGACACACCGGCACCCGCTGCGGATGAGGCTGCCATGGAAAAGGCCGCTGCTGACAAGGCCGCTGCTGACAAGGCTGCCGCCGCGAAGGCTGCTATGGACAAGGCTGCCGCTGATAAGGCTGCTGCTGATAAGGCTGCTGCGGATAAGGCTGCTGTTGATAAGGCTGCTGTTGAGAAGGCTGCTGTTGAGAAGGCTGCTGTTGAGAAGGCTGCCGCCGCGAAGGTCGCTATGGACAAGGCTG
>JAJRPE010000129.1 GCA_024280935.1 Candidatus Hydrogenedentota bacterium | reverse complement strand
TCGATGAGGCCGGCCCGGGTGTGTTGAATCACGTGGACAATATCAGCGCCAATGGCGTGTTGTGCCACACCATCAAGCCGGTCCCGCTTATGACCAAGATGCGCATCGCGCTGGATTTGCCCGCGCCTCTGAGCCATCGGATTGATGCCGAAGGTATCGTCGTGCGTTGCGATCCTGACGACCAGGGCGACGACCACTTCAAGATAGCCATCCTCTTCACGAAGATTGATCCCGACGAGCACGAAGCTATCCGTCAGTTTGTTGAGGAGGACATCTCGGTCGAGGACGGTGTGAACGACTAGCGTTGTCCTTTAATCCACCCAATGCCCAGCGGCGCTTCTCGCTCGACCGATGGCTGCTTGTCCTTTGCGCGGTGATCCTCGGGCTTACCGTACTGTATCCCACCCTGCGACTATTGGTTCAAGCCCTGTTGCAGTGGGACAGCGCCGTGCTTCGCGAAGGGTATGCGTGGGTCACGGTCCGCAACACCCTCGTTATCGGGCTGGGTTCCGTTATCGGTGCGGGCGTTGGCGGCACAACGCTTTCCATTGTCCTGACGCGCTATACCTTTCCCGGTTCGCGGGTGCTTGCCGCCCTGGCATACCTTCCCTTTACGCTGCCGCCTCTCGTTGGCGTACTGAGCTTCTACTACCTCATTGGCAGGGATGGATTTGTCGCCCGTTTTGCGGACCAGGTATTGGGCATCCCGGATGCCGTATTGCCGGGACTTTGGGCGATTCTTCTGATTCATACCTACTCGTTCTACGTTTTTTTCTACGCCATGGTTGCCCCGGCATTGGCCAATCTCGACCGCTACCAGTTGGAGGCGGCCCGTACCCTGGGTGCCAGCCGCGTCCGCGTTTTCTTCCGCGTAACCCTGCCGCTGCTGCGGCCTTCCTTGATGGGAGCATCGCTGCTGACCTTTATGTCGTCCTGCGCTTCCTTCAGCGCACCCTATTTTTTTGGTGATGAATTCCCGGTGCTGAGCGTGGCAATCTACACCGAGCGCAGCCAGGACAATCAGGCGGCGGCGGTTACGCTAACCGTGATTCTGGCCCTTGTTTCCCTGTTAGGCATTCTTCTTTTTCGCTCCAGCCAGCGCTTTGGAGGCTCCGGCTCCAAGGGGACACCCCGCCCGATTGGAAGCACGAGCGGTCGGCTGGCGGCGGGTGTCAGCGCCTGGGGTGTCATTGCGCTCTTGTTGCTTCCCCACGCGACCATCCTGTGGCTTTCCTTCGCCGACTATCGCGCCTGGAACACGGAACTCATCCCGACCACGATGACCCTGCAAAACTATACGGATTTGTTCGCAAATAGAAACGCCTTCGGTCCCATTCGGAACAGCCTCTGGATGAGCGCCCTTGCTACCGCAGCGACGCTGGTCGTTGCCCTGCCCGCCGCCTATTTGATTGCCCGACGACGACCGGGCGGCGCGTGGCTCAACGTGCTCGTCATGATTCCCTGGGCCTTGCCGGGCACCGTAATCGCCATTAACCTGATTGTGGCCTTCAACGACCCCTGGCTCCCCATCTACGGCACGGTGTGGCTCTTGCCCCTGGCCTACTTCGTGCGTAACATCCCCATGTTGACGCGGATGGTTGGCGCGGCCTTCGAGACCTTCGACGCCACCCTCATCGAAGCAGGGCGAACACTTGGCGCGCCCCGGCGCTATTGCTTCTGGCACGTCATTTTGCCGTTGGTGGCACCCGCCGTAGTCGCCGGGGCGGCCCTCGTGTTCGCCACGTGCCTCGGGGAATTCGTCGCCTCAATTCTGCTCTACCAGACGGGCAATATCCCGATTGCCGTTAAGATTAATATGGAATGGCGGGCCTCGGTTGGCGCGGCCTTCGCCTACAGCGTGCTGCTCATGGTGATGGTTGCAGCCACCTTCTTGTTCTCGCGAAAATTCGCATCGCGGATTCTTTAGCATCGTGTTATACTCAACAAGACAGTAGCGTAGCGTCGGCCAGCGGCATTTGTGTCCCGACCGGGTGCGGCGCGAAACCTGAATATCAAGGCCGTTTCTATCGTGCCAGAGAGCGCTGGAGTTGAGTTCATGGGTAATACTTCGCAGGTGCTCCGTGCCAGTCGGCCTGTACGCCTTCTCTTGTTTGGTGCGGAAGCCCACTCCCTTGGTGAGACGGTAGCAGCGCACGACAACCTTGTCCGCGTTGAGAAGGATCCCGATGTCGTCGTGTGCTACGGTGGGGACGGGACCCTGCTCTCCGCCGAGTTGCGTTGGCCGGGCATTCCCAAAGTGCCCGTGCGCAACAGTCGCCGAGGACACCGGTGCATTCCCCATCCTGTTGCCGATGTTCTCAATGGCTTGGCTGCCGGGGAATTGGTGTCCAATCGCTATACCAAGATTGAGGGCGAAGTCCTGCGAGATGGGCAACGTCTTTACTCCGATAAGATCGTGGCGCTCAACGAATTCAACGTCCATATGGGACTCATTAACAGCGCGGTGCGCTTTCAGCTCTGGCTGAATGGCGAAGCCTATGACGACGGTGTCGAATTGTTGGGGGATGGGTTCGTTGTTAGTACCCCCTTTGGAAGCAGGGCCTACTATGCCCAGATTACACGGGGCATATTTACCAAGGGAATCGGCATCGCCTTCAAATCGACCAATGCCCATGTGAACCATCTGGTTCTTCCCGAGGACACCGAATACCGCGTCCAGATTACACGCGGCCCGGCGGTACTTGCTTTCGACAGCGCCGACGAGTACCTGGGGCTGGTGGAAGGCGACGAGTTGGTCGTCCGAAAACACGCCCAGGATGCCGTCATCCTTACCTGCGACATGGTCAAAGACCTCGAACAGCCCGTATAGGGCGGGGGCACCCATAGAGCTTGCTTGCTTGTTTTGGGCCCCTCATGCACCATTTGGTCTTTGTCACCGCTTTCCGTATACTGCCCATGGACGGGAATGGCGACTTAGCAGCCATCCCCACAGGCGGAAAGGCGAATCATGGCAGAAGAATATCAACGCCCCTCATGGGACGACTATTTCATGGAGGTGGCCAACACCATCGCGAAGCGTGCCACCTGCGACCGGGGCCGAAGCGGCTGCGTCATTGCGAAGGACCGCCAGTTGCTCGTCACGGGATACGTCGGTTCGCCCACGGGCTTGCCCCACTGCGACGAAGTCGGGCACCAATTCAAGAAAGTAATCCACGAAGACGAAAGCGTGACCCAGCACTGCGTCCGCACCGTCCACGCCGAACAGAACGCCATCTGCCAGGCCGCCCGCCTGGGTGTATCCCTCGAAGGGTCCACCCTCTATTGCCGGATGACCCCCTGCCGTGTCTGCGCCATGCTCATCATCAACTGCGGCATCAAACACGTGATGTGTGAAAAGAAATACCACGCCGGCGCGGAATCCGAGGCTATGTTTGCGGAGGTGGGCGTTTCCATCAACTACAAGATCGAAGAAGTCCTCGAATACGAAGGGCAATCGGCGAGCTAGGCCGCAACGAACACACAACTCCGCGTCCTACAAAGGAACTTCAACCCATTGGTCGTGCCGCACGATGCCGAGTGCACGAAGGTTCGTGCGCCCAGGCTCCCCTCGTGGGCGCAAGGCCACACGGGGAGCCCACCAAGAAAACCCGGTCGTGCCGTGCGATCCTGAGGAACGAAGATTCGTGCCCGTGGAGCAAACGCACCGATAAACCACCAGCGAAAACCCGAGGCGAGCGGTTTGTCCGTCCATATGGTCTTTGTCGAATGCTGCGCGCCCATGGCCTGAATAGTAGAAGTTATGACCTCCTCACCCTAAACGCACGAACCTTCGTTCCTCAGGATCGCGCGGCACGTCCGGTAAGGTGACTTTCTTATCACGGCTCGCAGCCGCTACTCAAGTGAGCCCCGGTCCAGTGACAACGGCCCACTACCCTCTTTCAGCCACTCCCGCGCGCTTGACCACGCCCAGTCTTCTGGATTGACACATAGTCCTGCCCGCACCGGATTGTTGTGAATGTACTCCCCAATAGAACGGGCTGCCGCCAACGTGTTCAGGTTCTGGTCGTATCCGTTGCCTTGTTGCCAGAACCGGTAAGGTGTACTTCGTTGTCCCGTAGCCAAATGCCGAAGCCCTTCTGGATTGTGTTTGCGTAGATAGTCCAACGCACGGCGTGATACCGATAGCTTGATAGATGTCTCGATCTTGGCCATGTCGTAGATCTCTTCTCTTGAAAACAAGAGCAGGTGTACATGGTTGGGCATGATGACATAGGCCCATAGATCAAAATTGAACTTCGACCGCGCACGATCCAGCACATCAATCACATACTGGCAGGTTCTGTCGCGGGAGAGAAATCGGCGTTTCTGAAAACAAGAGAACGTCAAGTAGTGGGCATCGCCCGGCGTATTCTGAAACTGGACGGTACGGCGGTGCGTGTCTTGATCGTCCATGTTGATAGATGCCTCCCGTGCCCCCAACGTTGATGACCATAGCCTATCGAGAAACCCGCTCTCGGTCAAGAGAGGGAAAGCAGGTTTAGCGGAATTCCCAGACGAAGGTCAAGACAAAGTCCCATCGCCAACAGAATCACTCCACATCAACGAACGTGCCGCGCGATCCCGAGGAACGAAGGTTCGTGCGAAAACGCCGCCGATTGCTTTAGAACTCGCGTAGGCGGCTGCGACGATTGACGGCTTAGTTCCGTGCGACTTCCATGTTCAAAGATCTCCGATCTCAACCGGGTTAGTGGCAATGGAACGTGTGAGATTGTAATGTCCGTAACTTCGGACCTCGTGAGCATCAATCTGCTTCTGGGCTTCCGGTGCCGCGGAGGGGTATAGCCGTCGAATTTCGTTCTTCATCCATTCGTGTATGGTCGCAGCATCGTCGCTGTCGTGAATTCGTATCCAATCGTTTGTTGCACGTGGCCACTTCACCATGTACGTAAACGCTGCGTATGGCTCGAACGGCGAAACCACCCACAACTCACGGCAATTGGGGCACCGCTGAAGACTAATCCAATTCCCGTGCCGAATATCGACGAGTTTCGGCAAATCTGTACAGGGACTCCACATGTCTCTGCTATCGGCCTTGCAGGTATCACACATCTAGAGCACAGACCTCAGATTCATAAGCCAAGTGCAACACCTCAATTGAGCACATCCGCGATTGGAGGCCCCTGATTCTTGGCTGGCACACCGGTCGATCGCGTTGATTAGTTGGCAGGAAGCACTCAGGCAACTACCAACGTCCTTGTGAATGCAGCTTACTACCCTCAGTTCGTGCTACGGGTTTCATCTATCAGAATCGGATGAAGCACCAATTCTCCGAAAAGCCTACAGTACGTAGGCTATCCGAATTAGCACTACGTCTTCAAATTGGGAATCCGCTTGCAGGGAATCCCGGTCGAATCGGGAACATTGATAGCCCGAACGGCAGGGAATTCAATGATTAAGGTAGCGATGCCGGGCATCTGTGTGAACGATGTGGCCCTGATCGCCCCAAACGCACGAATCCTCCTCCGGCGAATCTACGACCTTCGTGCCACGCGATCCCCAAAAGACGAGTCTCGACGAGTCCTGATGGGTCGGCGACTCGCCGGAGGAGAGTTCGTGCGCTAACGTGGCGGAGGCATCGCACAGCGACGAAAAAAACATGCGGTTGCGGCGTTCGCGTAAGATTTCTTGGGCCTATTGCGGTGCTTGGCCCAAGCGCACGAACCTTCGTTCCTCAGGATCGTGCGGCACGTTCGTTGATGTGGGGCAATCGTGGTGGAAGAACGGTTGTGTTCAGAGCCAGAAATCGTCCAAAAGTTGCATGATCTGGCCTTAAAAGGCGATCATATGGGGCTTAGTACGCCATTTCCTGCGGTTTTCTGTTAATACGATACCTATCTGGCCGGAAGTGCGTATACCGCCGTGTATAGATGCAAAATCCCAACAAGACTTGACGAATTAGCCGCGCCCGAAAATGAGGCGGGGCATAGGACGAATTCATGCGTAAAGATGCCTTTGAGCCGGTCCCCTCTCCCTTTAACTTTGCCGAGGCGGAGAATAAAACCATCGCCTTCTGGAAAGAGCATGGGACCTATAAAAAGAGCCTGGAACAGCGGAAGGACGCGCCGCGTTTTGTGTTCTTTGAGGGACCGCCCACGGCCAATGGGATGCCCCATCCGGGCCACTGCCTGACGCGCACGATCAAGGACATTTTCCCCCGCTACAAGACGATGGCGGGCAACTATTGTGAGCGCAAAGCCGGTTGGGATACCCACGGCCTTCCCGTCGAAATCGAGGTCTGCAAGGAACTCGGTATCATTGACGGCGGCAAGGAAGCCATCGAGGAGTTCGGTGTCGAGAAGTTTAACCGCACGTGCATCGAGTCCGTCTTCCGCTACAAGAAGGAGTGGGAGCAGCTTACCGACCGCATCGGTTTCTGGGTGGACCTGGATGATGCCTATGTGACCTTTCACCAGAGCTACGTGGAGAGCGTGTGGTGGGCCTTGAAACAGCTCTTCGACCGCGGCCTTCTTTATCAGGGCCACAAGGTGGTCTGGTGGTGGGCGCAGGGCGGCACGGCGCTGTCCGCCGGTGAAGTGGGCGAAGGCTATCGCGACATCGATGATCCGGCGGTGACGGTGCGGCTTGGCTTGACGGACGCGGGTAAGCAAGCCCTGAGCTTGGAAGGCGAAGAGGCGAGCCTCCTCATCTGGACGACAACCCCCTGGACTTTGTCGAGCAACTGCGCGGCGTGTGTAGGACCCGAGACCGACTACGCCGTGGTGAAGCACCCCACCGACGATGGTCATGAAATGCTCATCCTGGCGCAGGCGCTGGTCAGCAAATATTTTGACGACGACATCGAGATCGTCCAGGCCATCAAGGGCACGGATCTGCTGGGCGTAGGCTACACGCCCCTCTTCGACTACGGCACGCCTGCTTCCATGGAAAACCCGGATGTCCTTTCGGAAAAGCACTGGATGGTTATTGCGGGTGATTTTGTGGACCTGGAAACCGGTACGGGCATCGTCCATATGGCCCCGGCCTTCGGTGAAGACGATTACCGTGTCTGCAAGGAAAGCGGCATTGGCTTCCTGTGCTACGTGAAGCCCGACGGCACCTTTGATGATCGGGTCACCGACGTGGACCCCTATGACCAAGCCCCCATCGCGGGCCAGTTCTGCAAGAAGGCCGACAAGGGCATCCTCCGCGTGTTGAAAGAGCGGGGCCAGCTTTTTAAGCACGAACAACACAAACACTCCTACCCTTTCTGTCCCCGTGCGGAGAACGACCCCCTTATCCAGTACGCGCGGAAGAGCTGGTTCATCAAGACCTCCCAGTTCAAGGACGACTTCGTGGCGAACAACAAGGAAGTCACTTGGCAACCAAGTCACATCCGCGATGGCCGCTTCGGGAATTTCCTGGAAAACAATGTGGACTGGGCCTTGTCCCGCGAACGTTATTGGGGCACGCCGTTACCCGTGTGGATCTGCGACAAGACGGGCCACATGGAGTGTATCTGCACCTACGACGAATTGCTCGCGAAGCCGGGCCTCGAAGGCACCGACGTGTGGGCCAAAGCGAAGGCCGAAAGCCCCGAGTTGAGCGAACATCTCAAGGTACACAAGCCCTACATCGATGCCGTGACCTACCAGAGTCCCAAAGATCCCGAAGGCCGTATGCGCCGCGTCACCGAGGTGATCGATGTGTGGTTCGACGCGGGTAGTATGCCTTTCGCCCAGTGGGGTTATCCGCACCTCGAAGGCTCAGAGGAACGCTTCAATAATAGTTTTCCCGCCGACTTCATCAGTGAAGCCATCGACCAGACCCGAGGTTGGTTCTACGCCCTGCTGGCCATCAGTACGGTCGTCCACGAGGACAAGAAGGGCGGCTGGCCGCATCCCTTTAAGAACTGCATCTGCCTGGGCCACATCCTCGGTGAAGACGGACGGAAGCTCTCCAAGCGCCTGAAAAATTTCAGCGAACCTGGACTTCTCTTTGAAAAGTTCAGCGCCGATGCTCTCCGCTGGAGCTTCGTCGCCAAGAATCCGCCCACGAACAGCAGTCGCCTTTCCGAGCGCATCGTGGAAGAATCCCAACGCGAACTGCTTATGCGCTGGTACAACGTCTATAGCTTTTTTGTCATCTACGCCAACCTGGACGGCTTCGACCCGAGTCAGGCCCCCCAGGCCGTGTTACAGGAACTCTTCGCCGACCCGACTACGGCCCCGGTGGGTGGCACGGGCGGCGACGCGGTCTATCGTCCCGCCGCCGAGCGCGCCGAGTTGGACCGCTGGATCCTCAGCGAACTCGACCGCGTCGTGGTGGACGTGCGCAAGGCTATGGACAACTACGAGACTTGCCCGGCGGCCCGCGAAATCTCCGGCTTTGTGGACGGCCTGTCGAATTGGTATGTGCGCCGGAGCCGTGCCCGTTTCTGGGCCAGTGGCTGGAGCGAAGACAAGGCCGATGCCTACTGGACGCTCTACGAATGCCTCATCAAGCTGGCCCGTTTGGCTGCGCCCTTCACGCCCTTCTTCGCAGAAGTCACGTGGCGCAATCTGGCGAAGCCCGTGCCCGGTGCCGCCGAGAGTGTCCATTTGGCGACCTATCCCGAAGCCGATGCCTCCGCTATCGACCACGGCTTGCT
>JAJRPE010000128.1 GCA_024280935.1 Candidatus Hydrogenedentota bacterium | reverse complement strand
GGCGGACCGGTCTCGTGCGAATAGAATCGCAGCGGCACCGCAGGCCGCAGCGGATCGCACAATGGCACCGAAGTTGTGGGGATCCTCCACGCAGTCCAGGATGACGATGAAGGCGTCCTTGGCGATATCCCGGGCAAGCCACTCATTCAGTGTGCGAAGGTGGAGTGGCTTTGCGAGCAAGATCACGCCCTGGTGGTTTTCACCATTGGCCAAGCGGTCTAACTCTTGGCGGGAGGTATGCTGCGTGGGTATATGGCACGCCGCATCCTCGATCTCTTCAAGTCCTCTTCCCGACTGTAACAAGAAAAGCTGGAGTGCCTTGCGCTTTTGGGCGCGCAGACACTCCAACACAGGTATTCGGCCGATAATGGTATCTTGTTCATTGTTCACTGAAGTTCGTACATTTCTCTTAGTTTTGCGGCCCGCATACTGAGATTGTCATTGTTGCCAACCCGGCTATCAATCTCGTGTGCGTTCGCGTCCATTAAATCCCGGAGAATATTGTAGCTGGTCTGCTGGTCACCGATGCGCTCGTAACAGGTGCTCAAGCGTTCAAGATTGAAATAGTAATTGGGTCCCCATTCCCCATAGCGTTCAACGCTGGTCTCGATTATATCGATGGTGGCACGCCATTTCCAAATGTGGTAGGTGTAGCCTGCCAAGCTGGTGAGGCCGGCTTCGTCGCGCAGGTCCTGCTGTTCGTCAATGCCGGGGCTTGCCGCCGTAAGGTTTCCGTACCTCCAATTGACGCCGCCGCTGGTGAATAACCAGCCGAGTCCCACGATCACGGCGATGATAATCGGCCATTTTAGTCCACTTAAATCCATGATTGCTCTCCTGCCTTGGTGCGAATGAACGACTTCATACTGTTGCGCCCACTGACCACGCATTTATCGATAGTGGGTTGTGGAAATTATTTTCCCGGTTAGATGCCAAGTATCTCCCGGGCCGTGAATACTATTTCTGACAGATAGGGAATGTAGAAGATGCTTCCGATCAATGCGGCGACTGCGAGCACGACGAACAGCAGGAATAATTTGGACGCGGTTCTACGTAATATGCTGAAGCGCGCGGAACTTCTGGAGAGCGCCCGGTCCTGAACACTCTTGGCTTGCATAACGCGCGCCTCATTGGCCGTTCGACATGGGGTGGAGCAGAATTTCCCTGTTGGGCCGGTGATGGTGCATTGATGGCACGTAGTCTGACCACACTGCTTGCACTTTGATGTGGCGGCTTTTCCGGGGTGGTAGACGCATTCCGCCTGATCCAAAGATGTCATAATCCCTCCCTGCATGGATTAATGCCTTCGTCTCCAAGGAGACCTATAAAAAACAAGAAAGTGCCACGTCATTCCCACGCACGTGGGAATCCAGAACGCGGTAGGATCACACCAAGTCACCACTGGATCCCCGCGTTCGCGGGGATGACGGCCTTGGGTTGTGCGCGAAGCTCACCCAAAGTATTGACGCTGACCTGCCCCCACTGTAGCAAAAAAGATAAAAATTTGCACTACGTATCTGAACGCGGGTAGCGATGGTTTTGGGCCGTTGCATGGTCATGAAAACGTGCGGCTACCGGAAGAGGGGCATCCGAGGAAGCCACCGGCGGAGTCTGCCCTGCCGAATGGCCTCCAGATCCTGCCCGAGTTCGTCGGCGTTGGGGTAGCGTTCACTTCGTTGTTTGAGACAGCGTTGAATGATGGCATCCATCCGCCTCGGCACGCCTTTTACCAACCGGGATGCCGGCGGGTATTGGCCGACAGGGAGTTTGCCCGTGAGCAACTGATACATGATGACGCCCAGGGCGTACAGGTCGGCCCGCTTGTCGATGTTGAGCGGGTTGGATTTTTGCTCGGGTGCCTGGTAATGGGCCGTGCCGACAGCCATGCGCGAAAAGGCCGGATTGCTTTGGTCGAGCAATTTGGCCAGGCCAAAATCGAGGACGGTAATGTGACCCTTGTTCCCGCGCATAATGTTCTGTGGTTTCAGGTCCCGGTGAATCGTTGTTCGGTGGGCGTAGGCGAGGGCGTTGCACAATTGCCGGGTAATTGAGATTACTTCGGCGAGGGGAAGCTGGCCACCCTGCCGCTTCAGGTATTTGTAAAGGGTTTCGCCCTGCACCAGGGCCATGGTGAAGAACTGCATGCCTGAATTGAAATCCATGCCGAGATCATGGACTCGGACGATATTTTCGTGAGCAAGCTTCTGTGTTACCTTGGTTTCGATGAGAAAGCGGCGTTGGGCCTCGGGGTTGGAGAGGAGCCGGGGCAACATCACCTTGAGGGCGCGTCGTTCCCGAAGGTGTGTGTCCTTTACTAAGTAGACTGCGCCCATGCCCCCAAAACCGAGTGGTTCAAGCACTTTGAAGCGTTTGTTGATTACGATGCCGGGGCGCAGATTGACGGAACGTTGATCGGGTGACAGGCTGTCGGATTGGGTCCCATGCCGTTTCTCAAGTTGCTTGAGAATTTGGCCCTCATCGAACCCGCCAAAGCTGCTATCGGATCCCGATTCGCTGAAATCGCACAACTCTTGTGATGGCGGCGTGTCGGCTGGCTCCGTATGTTGCTCACGATCCATAGCGTCTTGCATGCCTTTCCAACAAGGTGGAGACGTTGATCAGGCACGACTCCTGCCACCATGGTACACCTTTGGCAGGGGGTGCGCAACGGCTTGTTTTCCTTGCCATAATTCTATTTGAAACACCTATGTTGCCACAAAAAAGGGGTGCCGCTCTTGCTATTACCGCGAATCGGCGCATCATGATTTCAGACGGACTCGACGAGGATAGCGCGGGCTTTCAGCCCTTATTGTATTTTTTGGCCTGGCCATGGGGCTTCGCCCCATGCTGATATAGATTCAGACCGTTGGCCCTTAGTGGCAGTCTACTTGGAGCACGGAAGTCTCACTAGCGCCGAAGGTGCGTTTTATACCAGCCTGGGGCAACGCCCCAGGAAAAAGAGCACAAAACAGGACAGGGCTGTAAGCCCGAGATATCCTTCTGGTGGCTACGCCACAAACACATTGTTTTAGATGGGGGAAGTGGTAATACGAGAGCAGCGTCCCCCAAAAGGCGATCCAAAAGGGCGTGTTGACGTTTTCTGGCAATGGACCTATAATGTCGGCGGAGAGTAGTGATGGCCCGAGTCGGGGCCTTTACCGTGTTGGGGTCTTGCACCGTTTGGAATTGATATGGCAGATGTAGAAGAGATTCGTGCGTATGTTGAATCGCACCCGGATGACCACAAGCAGCGTTGGCGCCTTGCCAAGAAGCTCTATAAGGCGTGGGACTATCGCTCCGCGTTAGAGCATCTGCAGCAGTTGCGCGAGGTTTGGCCGGATCAGGTTCCTGTATTGCGTTATTTGGCGGCGACCTGCTATCGGCTCGGCAAGTATGATGATGCTGAGTCGGAACTGAAGCGGGGTTTGGCGGATTATCCTCAGGAGTACTCGCTTTTGGAGCAACTTGCCAAGGTCTATGAGGGCGGCGGCAAGACCGATCAGGCTATCGAAACCTGGACGCAGGTGCTGGAGCTAAAGCCGAGTAAGACGGCGGCGGAGGCCTTGGAGCGTCTGGGTATGGCCATGGGCACGATGGCATCTACCACGGCGGACAACGCCGGACAAGAGATGAGTAGCCACGGCGACGATACGGTAATCTCTTGCCCCCACTGTGGAGAAAGCAACGATGTGTTCAGCAAGCGATGTGTCCGCTGCCACGGTGATTTTGGGAAAGAATCGGAGGAAATCGAAGGTCCAGAAGAGCAGCAATCCCACACTGGGGTCGCCGGACTGGTGTTTCTGGTGAGCTTCCTGCTGATAAGCGGCATTGCTGCGGGTGTATTTTATTGGATTACGCAATCTGGTCAATAGACTTGCAAATTTTTTGTAAATAATTTATGCTTAGGCGGTAGGGTGGTTTTGAGCGAGGTAGGAACGCACATTCCACAGTGGCGTGTGTCGGAAGTGTTTCGAGTGTGTCGTAGGCTTCCTCCCTATTTCTTTGTGTCATCACTGGAAAATTTCATTCAGGAGCGGAGGAATATCATGTTAAGTGTAGTTAAAACCAATGCACGGAGTCCTAAAGTGGCTTTCAGCGATTTTGACTTTTTTCGGATCGTTATCGGCTTTATCGGCGACATCGCCACGTCATTGAATGCGCTGCTTGCGCTTATTCAAAATATTATTAATTTCGGTTCCTGATAGACAACGGCTTTGCGTGGTGCCAATGCATGAGGCATCATGTTTTTCATGCGGGCGATTTGGGTATGCAGTGACTCACTTCGGTCGTCAGATGAGGCTCGGTTGCACGCAGCGCAGGAGAGGCGTGTGGCGGGCTTTCTTCCTTGAGGTTTACAGTTCGCAAGCGCGGCCATAGTGCCGTGTCGAGTTGCTGTTCAGGCTGGCGCTTTCGTGGTCGTTGCTCGCTTTTTGCCGGGTGTGGTGAACAAGTCGTTTCTCGTCTTAACCGATTTAGAGGTCGGACCGTTACGTGTTCGAAAGGTCTTGGGAGATATTAATGAAAACCCATTCCATGTATTTGGCTAACGGTTGGTGGTGCATCTGGCACCGCTTGTGTGTGGCATCGGCGTTACTTGCTGCTGCGGGACTCTCATCCGCATGGGCGGCGGAAGACGATGCTGCGACTGCTGTGGCCGAAGGCGAAAATGTGCATGAGGCGCTGTACAGGGACAAGGATGGGAAGCCATTCTATCCTTCGGCGAGCGAGTGTAAGCAATGCCACCCGGACCATTATCGCGAGTGGTCCGTGTCTCCCCATGCCTATGCGCAGATGAGTCCGGTATTCAATTCGATGCAAGCGACGATTCTCGCGATTACGAACGGGACCAACGGCGATTTTTGCATTCGTTGCCATACTCCGGTGGGTATGAATCGTTCCGAGGCGTTGTTTCAGAGCAACATTGACCGTGATCCCACATCGCGCGAAGGGGTTACATGCATCGTTTGCCACCGGGTTAGCACGGTCTACGGCAAGATAAGTGGCCGTCTTGCCTTGGACCCCGGCGGATTGGCGGAGCCGATTTACGGCCCGAAGGGCAATCCCGAGTTTGATGAGATCTTTGGCAGTCAGATTACGAAGAAATTTGGCGAGGGCAAGGTGCATGGGGAGACGAAGCCTTTCTACCAGTTGCAAGATTCGGCCTTTTGCGGCACCTGCCATGATGTGAACTTGCTCAACGGATTCCGCCTTGAAGAGGCCTTCAGTGAGTACAAGCAGAGTCCGGCAGCGCGTAAGGGCGTTACCTGCAACGATTGCCACATGGGGAAGATTCCGGGTGTTTTTACGGGCGACAAGGAAACGAATTACGAGAAGAAGCACATCGCAAAGATCGGTGCCAAGTGGGTGGGCGAGGAACAGAAGAAAACGAACCACCGTTTTCCCGGACCGGACCACTCCGTTATTCACCCGGGCATCTACCCGCACAGCGACAACGCGGCACAGTTTGCCAGCATCCGTGAATGGCTCACTTTCGACTATCAGGCGGGCTGGGGCACCGAGCAGTTTGAAGAGGAAGATGAGCCAGCCCGCGAGGAGGCGGGCACGGGCACTGCATTTCCGAAGCGCTGGGAAAATATCGACGAACGTTACGAAGCCCGCGACATTATTTCGGATCAAATTGCGCTGCTTGAAGAATACCAGAAAGAGCGTGTGGCGGTACTGAAGGCGGGTTATGGCCTTGGCGAGTTTGAGGCAATCAAGACCTCGGTGAAGCGGGCCGTTCGGTTTTCCATCGGTGTGAAAAACCTTACGGATGGGCACAATGTGCCAACTGGTTTTATTGCCGAGCGTATGCTCTTCCTTCAGGTGACCGTGACGGATCCCTCGGGAGAGCAGATCTTTATCTCGGGCGATCTGGACCCGAACTATGATGTGCGCGACCTCCACTCCCTGTTCGTACACAACGGCGACCTGTCGCTGGACCAGCAGCTATTTTCGCTCCAATCTACGTTCCTGACTCGAAACAACCGGGGGACGGAGCGGGAGCAGGTGCTTCCCCTCAATTTTTCACCCAGTCCGCTTCCGTTCATCCGTCCGTCCCGTTTTTCGGCGACGTTGCTTGGCCGTCCTGACGGCGCGCGAATACACCGGCGGGCCATTACGCCGTTGTACGAGCGAAAGGCGAAGTACCGCATCGGCAAGAAGAAGCTGAATGGTCCGGGCACGTACAACGTCAACGTAAAAATGATCGCAGGCATGATTCCGGTAAACCTGGTTGATGATATTAAGGGCGTGGGCTTCGACTACGGCATGAGCGCCCATGAGATAGCGTTGGGTGTTCGCTTTGGTGTTGGCGATGTGGTTGATGCCGAAGGCACGCGTTACAACCGCAACTACATTGCGTCACTTATCGAGGAGCACCGTGAAGAAGAACTCAAGGAATTATTTGGTCTGACGGGTGGTCACACGCTTCTGGCCGAAGAGAACTTTGAGCTGAACGTTGAGTAATTGGGATGCAGTGGCGACCGGGTGTGGTCGGTGCCATCTGCAACGCGGCCTGGGGAAGGTCGCAGCCACGGAGTGCGGAGAGAGTCCATGATTAATTTTGTCATCAAATACGCATCGCTCGCGGGATTGGCCGTCTTGGTTTTGTTTTGCGGTGCCGCTGGCGCTGTCGGAGAAAGCAAGCTTTCCCAGAAGCCCATCCCATTGCAATCGGAGGCCTACTCGGTATTTGCGGTTGAGGATATCGTCAGCTATGAGTCTTTGCTGGGCAAGCTCAAGGCGGGGGCCGATGCGCCCGATACGCCCGTTGGCCGGATCTGGAGCTTTCTCAGCCCCAGTTTGCGCGAGGAACTCGTCGGATTGGATGAGGGCACGGAGCTTGAGCAAAATACCAAGTATCGCATGATCAATGGACTCAACGCGGTTATTCGCAACCACACCTTGTTCGATAGTGCCGTGTGGGATCTCGCTTCCCTGCCCGAGGAGCTCCGGGCGGATTTCGAGGCAGGTCTGGATACCCTGGCTTCGATAGAGGCTACGGCACGCAATCGTGCTCTGCTGCGCTTGACCTTTCCCGACGAGATCCTTGAGAGCCAGGTGGCCCCCTTCGTTCATCGACCCAAGACGCTACGCATATTCGGCGATCCCTTCCTGGGGAGCGGCGAGTTGTCTCGCGGCTTTAAGATTCCCACCGGAGCCGTGTGGCAGCCCTCGTTGTTTGCCTACGGCACCTTGCGGACCGCGTGGCAGTACGAGGAGACGGGGACTCGCCTTCCACCGATTACCAACGTAGCCGGTCCTCCCATTGACCGGGGCGAGGCAAAGATCGAAGAGTTGGCTACCCGGCTTGATCTCTTTTTCAACCTTGGGCTGACACCCACGGAGCGCGTTTTGCTCCAGTTGCGCCCCTTTGATCACAACGAAAGCTACAGCGGATATCGCTGGCAAAGCCCCACACTGAATAACGACGACGGTTGGGATCTGCGCGGGGATGCCGATATTCAGCAGTTGTTCTTTGAGGGTGACCTTGGCGAGTTGTTTCCCGGGCTGGATCGTAAAGATACGCGGGCCTTTGATGTCGGCTTTTCTGTGGGTAGACAGAACTTATTGCTTCAGAACGGTATCATGTTGAACGACAACGTGGACTCTCTTGGCTTGGTGCGGAACAATATTCTGGCCGGGAAGGCCTCGAACATCCGATTGACCGCCCTTTGGGGTTGGGATGCGATCAATCGTGGTGTTGGCGCGACCAACCGAGAGCGTGATAGCGCAAGCCTCTATGGCTTGTTTACCTCTATCGATTTTCCTGACACGACGGTCGATTTCGATTTGGCCTACATCAGCGACGAAGTGACCACCCGCTATCTTCCCAATCGTACGATTCAATATGAGGGTGGCGACCAGTTTAACGTGGGCCTTAGTTTTATTCAGCGTATTGGTCATGTCAATACAGCGTTTCGCTTCAACCTCTCTGAGCGTACCAGTGGCCGGGACACCATCCACGCGGATTCCGGCCAGCTCTTTTTTGCGGAGGCATCGATTACGCCAAGAGGCACGTTGGACCACCTGTACGGAACCTTTTTCTACAACAATGAGAACTATCAATCGGTCGCTCGTGATCCTGTTACTGGCGGCCCCCTCGGCCAAGTCGGCATCTTGTTTGCCTCCCCCGGAATCGGCAATCTTGGTTCGCCCATAGAAAATACCACGGGCCACGATAGTTTTGGTGGCGTGTTGGGATACCAGAAATTCTTTGGAATTCGTCGTCAACTTATTCTGGAGGCAGGTGGTCGCAAGGATACGGATGGGAGCGAGCAAGGCCGCGCAGGCATCATGGCGCGCTATCAGCAGGCTTTTCTCCAGCACTATGTATGGCGTGTGGATGCGTACTATGTGTCCCGAGAGTCGCTCGACGAGAAACGCGGCATTCGTACCGAGTTTATCGTTCAGTTCTAGCATATCCCGCTCAGGGTTGGTATTTTAACGACGCAGGAGATTCGGCGTGGAACTTGTTGCACTGGCTTTGGGCCTGTTTATTGTCGCGATGTTGGTGCTGCAGGTGCCCGTGATGGTCTACACGACCCTGCAGCGTTCCCGGGCCATGCAGGCGCAGCGCCGCCTTGAGTACAAGGAATGGCAACTTCGCCTCCGTGCTGCGGAGACCCAATTGGATCGTGCCGAGTCGAATACACTCTCCTGGTCGGGTTGGCGCAAGTTTGAAGTGCGAAAGAAGGTTGTTGAAAACAAGTCGGGGGACATTTGTTCCTTTTACTTTTATCCCCATGATCGGCGCAAGCTGCCCGCCTTCGAGCCAGGCCAGTTTCTTATGTTTCGTCTGGATATCCCCGATCCAGACGATCCCGGCGAGACCATTGAGGAGACGCGGTGCTACTCCCTCTCCGACAGCCCAAATCCACGGTATTATCGCATCAGTGTTCGGAAGGTGCCCTCGCCGCCCAAGCAACCTGATCTGCCGCCAGGCCTGGTGTCTGGTTTTCTTCATGATCATATCAATGAAGGCGATCTCATTGATGTGCAGGCACCGAGTGGCGAGTTCTTTCTCGACCCTGATCAGGAGTCGCCCGTGGCGCTCTTGGCGGGCGGTGTTGGCGTTACGCCAATTCTGTCCATGTGCAATACGCTTATTGATCGGAAGAGCAGCCGGGAAGTTTGGATTTTCTTTGGGGTGCGCCACGCCGATGACTTGGTGATGCTTCCGAATTTTGAGTTTGCGGCAGGCCATCTGAAAAATGCACATGTGTACATTTGCTTTAGCGGCGATATGCCGAAAGGCATTGAAGACGGGACGATAGCGGACAGCGGCATTATCTACAAGAAGGGCCGGGTGGACAGCGCCATGCTCAAGGCCACGATGCCAGGCAATAACTACGGATACTATATTTGCGGCCCCGAAATGATGATGAAGACGTTGGACAAGGATCTTCAGGCGTGGGGCGTTCCCAAGGCCAGGATAAACTGGGAGGCCTTTGGCGAGAGCGCAGCACCTGCGCCAGCAGCGTTACCTTCGGGGCAGACGCTTACGATAACCTATGGTGCCTCGGGCGGAAAGTCCGTCAGCTGGCAGGGGGAGAAGAGCATTCGGGCCGCTGCCAAGGCCAACAAATTCAGAGAGAAGAAAGTTAAATATGCTTGTGGCCAGGGTAAGTGCGGATGCTGCCATACGGCATTGAAGAGCGGCGAGGTTGCGTACAACGATGTGCAGCCTGCCTTCGCGGACTTGCAGGACGGCTATTGCCTACCCTGCATCGCGACCCCAAAAACATCAATTGAGTTGGACGCTTGACATGCACTCTCAGCAGTGAGTTTGTTCAGGCAATAAGAGCATAGTGAGTCGTCAAAACGGGAGTGAAATTATGAAGGTTAACTGGAAACAATACCGACAGTTGCTAACACGCGGTGCCTTGGCGTGCGCATTGGGCGCAACACTGTATTCTGCAACGGCGGGTGCCGAAGACGCGCTGACCTACGAACCCCACAAGGTTATCGCGGACGAAAAAGGAAGTTGCGAGCAGTGCCATGAGAACGCCGTGCTTGCCTGGGAAGAATCGACGCACAAGAAGACCTACGATGAATTGCACCTGCGCGACGAGGCCAAGGCGGTTTTGAAGCGCCTGGGAAAGAAAGGCAGCATTCGGCGAAATAAGGAATGCGTGCAGTGCCACTATACCCAGACCGCTACAGAAGCGGGTGGCCGAGCGAAGACCGTGATGGGCGTTTCCTGTCAGCGGTGTCACGGCGGCGCGGTCGACTGGCTCGATGTTCACCAGGACACCGAAGGGATACCGGACCGT
>JAJRPE010000127.1 GCA_024280935.1 Candidatus Hydrogenedentota bacterium | reverse complement strand
TAGTGGTTTTCCCAGAGTAAGGCACTACGTTTCGTCCGGGATGTTGCCCGGACGAAGTGGTGCCTGCGGTGCAGTTGGTATCCAGCGGCATCCTGTTTGCCAATCCGCGCTCCGTGTGTTACATCGCTTCTGGGCGCGGGTCCGTCTCTGGGGTTTGCCAGACCCGGCCCAACGCACAGGATGATAATTTCACTTTTTTCCGGGGGTGGTGTACAATACGCCACTACGTTTACGAGGAGTTCCATGTGTTACGGGGATATGTCATAGTTGATGCAGACGGGCGCAAGGTGCCTGTTGAAGATTCGTTGGTTGTTGGCCGCACAACGGACAGCGGGCTGATGATCGACGACAACGCCGCGTCACGTCGCCACATGGAGATCAAGGCCCGTCCCGATACCTTCGTCTGGAAGGATCTGGGCAGCACGAACGGCACTATCCTCAATGGTTCCAAGATGTTAGCCGGTGAGCTGAAGAATGGTGACCGCATCCAAATCGGCGAAACGATCCTCACCTTCGAGGTTCACGGAAAGCCGGGTCCCAGGAACGGGCCCCACAATGCACCCGCCGATCAGGATGAGAATCGGCTCTTTACCGAAACCATCATGGATGCGCAGGGTCAGGTAAAGAAGCCCGATGCGGCAAGCTCCAAGACGACCCAATTGCTCGAAGCGGTCTACACGGTGGCCAATGAAATTGCTACCAATTACGACGTGTGCAGTCTCATGGATGGGGTCTTGAAGACAACCCTGCGCGCCATTAACGCCCAGCGCGGCGCTATATTCCTGGCCGACGGCAACGAGGACCTTCTTCCCTGCGCCAACTGCGGCGCGGTACACAGCATCGCCAACGGGACGTTGGAGAAGGTGCAGCTGGGCGACATTCAAATTAGCGGCACGGTGGCGGCCCGCGTAATTCAGGATGGCGAGAGCGTGCTCTATCAAGACACGGACAGCGATGTTGAGCTGAACGCGTCCGAGAGCATTATGTCGCTCCAGCTTCGCTCGATTATCTGCGTGCCCCTGCGTGCGAAGCACGGCATTCTCGGTGTGCTCTACATTGATTCCGATCGCCAGGATCAAAATTATTCTCACGACGACCTCCTGCTGGCGGCCTCCGTCGGCAACAGCGCCGGTCTCGCCCTCGAAAACGCGAAGATGCACACGGAGATCCTGGAGAAGCAGCGTATCGAGCAGGATCTGGCGACGGCCTGGACGATTCAAGAGGGCTTTCTCGTTAAGGAATGGCCCGACGAAGACCCCCGATTTGATGTGTATGGAGAGACCCTGCCCGCGAAGACCGTGGGGGGTGACTTCTACGACTATGTGCGGCCCAACCCGGACACGGTGGGTATTCTCTTGGGTGATGTGAGCGGCAAGGGTGTCCCTGCCGCCCTCACTATGGCGCAATTGCTGGCCCAGTTCCGCCTCTTGGTCCGGGATCTGGATTCGCCCGGCGATATTTTGAAAGAATTGAACCGGGCCTTGGTCAAACGAAGCCAGCGGGGCATGTTCTGCACGCTTTGCTACCTTACCGTGGACCTTCGTAATGGTCATGTTGTTTGTGCCAATGCGGGTCACCATGCCGTGGCACAGATTGGAAAAAAGGGACTAAGCAGCTTTGGCGACGCAACCGGACCGCCAGCGGGTATACTTCCCGAGGGTCCCTGGGTGGAAACCCAGGCCATCATTAACCCCGGCGACAGTCTGCTGCTGTATACAGACGGGATTCTGGAAGCGCGGAGCGTGCGCACCATAATCGAAAGCGAGACTCCTGTCGCGCCCGATGAGTACGAAGAAGAGGGATTGCGGCGCTGTGTCGAACCCCTCTACGGAGAAAGCGCCCACGCGCTTATTGATGCGATAAACCTCGATGTGAAGCGCTACACGGCCCCGGCGGTGCCCCACGACGATTGCACCATGATTGCGATGAGGTACCATGGTGCCGGATAAAGATTTGACCATAGTCTTTCGTTCGTCGCCCCGGCTCCTTGGCGATGTTCGGGCGATGATTCGCAGCTACCTGTGCAACCAGGGGCTGGACGAAGATAAGATCCAGGAAGTGGTTCTGGCCGTGGATGAGGCCTGCACCAACTCCATTCGCCACGCGTATACGGGCCAGGAAGACAAGAAGCTGGAACTTTCTATGAACTCGGGGGATGGATGGATAGAGTTGGAGTTGTGTGATTCCGGGATTCCGGCACCCTATGATCGGGTTAAGCGTAAGAGTGATGAGGCGATAGCTGCGGAAGTGCTCACACCGGGGGGGCTGGGAATGCACCTGATCTACAACGTATTTGACGATGTGACCTTTACGCCCGGAGAGGCCGAAGGCAATACTATTATGATGCGGCTGCGTTGCGCTTGATGTGCGCGACACGTATATACTTATACGAAACCCGGTAAGAGTGGATTTTGGGGATTCTTTCAGACCGGCAGGAACACTAAGAAGGAAATTTAGCATGGCGCTGGAATTGTCTCAGGTGGAGCAGGATGGTCACTGCATCGTGATGGCCAAAGGCGAGATCGATTTATACTCTTCGCCCCAATTGCGTGAAGCAATCTTGAAGGCGTGCAAGGCGACAAAAGGCAAGGTAGGCGTGAATCTGAGCGAAGTGGCCTATATGGATTCGTCCGGTGTGGCCACCCTGGTGGAGGGCTTGCAGGCCTCTGGTGGCGCGGATTCCTTCTTGCTGCTTGCGCCTTCGCCCTCGGTGTTGAAAGTGCTGCAACTTTCCCGCTTGGACTCCGTGTTTTCTATCGTGGAGACGCTGTAAGCCCCCATGTCCGCCATTCTTGGAAATACGGGCCGCGCAACGCTGAACGCCCTCTACGCCGCCAGCACCGTCTGTGTGCTCATGGTCGACACGCTGAACTGGATGATCTGGCAGCCCCTGCGCGGCAAGGGTCTCCGTGTGCGCAGTGTGGTAGAGCATTTCGTCGAGTTTGGCGTTCGCTCTATGCCTATTGTCGGTCTTATTTGCGGATTGATTGGGGTTATCATGGCCCTTCAGGCGGCCCACACCCTCGAAAAATGGGGGGCGGCGGCGCTCATCGCGGACTTGGTGGGCATATCAGCACTCCGCGAGTTGGCGCCCTTGATGACGGCGATTCTGATTACGGGTCGTTGTGGCTCGGCCATTACGGCTGAAATCGGCACGATGAAGGTGGCGGAGGAAATCGACGCCCTTAACGTGATGGGCTTGAATCCCACCAAGTTTCTCGTCGTGCCCAAGTTCCTTGCGATGCTTCTGGCGGTCCCTTGCGTGACGGTGCTGGCCATGCTCATCATGATTCTGGGCGGGGCGTTTGCGGGGGTGGTGCTGGTGGGCGTGGACCCGGTGGTGTACTACAACCAGACGGCGGGTGCGCTGACACGGATGGACCTGCTGTCCGGTCTGACGAAGAGCTTCTTTTTTGCGGTGACAATCTGCTGGGTGGGCGTGTTTCGGGGTTTCCGGGTGAGCGGCGGCGCCGAGGGCGTGGGTCGTGAAACAACCTCTTCGGTCGTCACCTCGATTCTGATTATAATTATTGTTGACTTGGTTTGGACCTCCCTCTTCTTTTCGCAGTAGGCTATGGAAAACGACACCGACAACATAATCGAAGTGCGCGATCTGGTGGTTAAATATGGCGACCGGACGGTGCTTGATGGCATCAACCTGGACGTGAAGCGCGGCGAAGTTTTCGTCATACTGGGCGGTTCCGGTTGCGGCAAGAGCACCCTGCTGCGGAATCTGGTGGGCCTTATGCGCCCCTATTCCGGGCAGATTCTGTTTAATGGCCGCGATTTCACCAAGATGAATGATGAAGAGCGCGTGGAGACCCGGAAGAAGATGGGCATGTGTTTTCAAGGTTCGGCCCTCTTCAACTCCATGACGGTCGGCGACAATGTCGCCCTGGCCTTGCGGGAGCACACCGATCTCGAAGCCTCGACCATCGACATCATGACAAAGATTAAACTTGAGCTGGTGGGCCTGGGCGGCTTTGAGAGCTTTATGCCTGCGGAGCTGAGCGGCGGCATGATGAAGCGGGCCGGACTCGCCCGCGCCATGGCCATGGACCCCCACATTATTTTTTACGACGAACCCTCAGCGGGCCTGGACCCCATTGTGGGTGCGGGCCTCGACATGCTGATTCGGAAGATGCAGAGCACCTTTAATCTCACCAGCGTGGTCGTGACCCATGAAATGGAAAGCGTGAAACTCATTGCGGATCGTATCGTCATGCTGGATAAAGGCAAGGTGATCGGTTTGGGTACGCTGGAAGAGATTAAGAACATAGATCACCCATTTATTGAGCAGTTTTTTGCGCGGCGACCCGATGCGGAAGGCGAAGACACCGCCGCATATCTGGAGTCGCTGACGAATTCGGAGTAGGACGGCTATGGCCACCAATAAACACAATTTTACCCGGACCGAAATCCTTGCGGGATTGATGGTCCTTGTCAGTCTGGCGGTATTCGCGGGCTTTATCATTATGGTGGAGAACTTGCAGACGGAGCCACCCCACAAGACCCTCTACGCACGTTTCACCAACACCATTGGCCTGAGCGATACGGCCATCGTGCGTTTCGGCGGGCTGGAAGTGGGCCGTGTCGTGAGCCTCACGTGTGATATGGATAATCAGGCGCATATTCTGGTGGAGATTCACGTTGAACCCCACGTGCCGATCAATGAATCCAGCCGTGCCACGGTGGAGCAGGTGGGACTGACGGCGGAAAAACACCTGGAAATATCCACCGGCAGCCGTGATGCCGCATTGATTCCCGATGGGGGTACTGTAGACGTTATAAACGGCGGGTACGGATTTATCGATATTCCCGACGTGGATGGTCTCGTCGGGGGCGGCGAGGAACTTATTAGCGACCTTCGCGATTTTCTGGGCGTGGAAGCGGCCAAGAAAGCCGAGGCGGCGGGTGAGGAAGAGATGGCCAGTATCGCACGTATTTCCGCCGATATTCGGACACTTCTTGGCATGAAGGAAGACCTGGATCGCGAAGCAGCGGGTGGCGAGGAGGCCATCAAAATTACGGCCATGCTCGAAGACCTCCGAAAACTGGTCGGTGTTAAAGAAGCCATCGCCGAGGAGGAAGCCGGGGGTGAGGAGTTTACCAGCGCTGCCGACATCACGAGTGATGTTAGCGGTATGCTTAGCAGCGCGGATGGCATGCTGAATGACTTCAAGCCACAGATCGATGAGATCCTGACCAAAGTGCCGCCCATGCAAGACGCGGCCACGGAGGTGATGACGGGTGTTTCAAAGACCATCAACGGCAATCAGGAAAATATCGACAGCATCATTGCCAACGTAGATGGCATAACAACCACGGTAAATGAAGACCTCGACAAAATACTGGAGGATCTTGGCGGTACGTTGGAGCGCGTGAAAGGGCTGAGCGGCGAGGCGGAAGAATTGCTTCACCAGAATCGCCCGGCCATTGAGGATCTCATCGGCGATTTGGGCCATACGGTCCAAGCCCTCAATGTATTACTGGATGACTTGAAATCCCAACCCCAGTCGGTGCTCTTTGGCCGACCGGAAACGGGCC
>JAJRPE010000126.1 GCA_024280935.1 Candidatus Hydrogenedentota bacterium | reverse complement strand
CGCCTCGCTGTCAGCGTATATAGTCATAGTCTCGCATGGGATCTCTCCCGTTGCAAATCGGATTGACTCTGGAGTGGCGAGAAAGGCGGACAACCGACAGCAAGGGGTTTTATTTTGACTCTATTATCTGACATGGCGTTGGTTCATATTGTGGGCAGGGGGATTATGCGCCTGGGCATCGTGCCCGGCATCACCATCCTGTCTGGAGCCACCCACGCCGAGACCATAACGGCCATCGACATCGTTGAGGACGTGCCTGCACCCCGCCCCTACATTGCCTCGGTCAAGAAAATAGCCCAGGGGCCGACCCATCACTTTTTCGGTTACTATGGCATCGTTCCCTGGTACAGCACCGGTGAGAATCTCGTTTGTATGGAATCCAACTTCGGTGACCGCATGGTTGAGGCGCGCATTGTTCTCAACAATCTCAACGATGGCAGCCGCCAGGTGTACGTTGTCGAGTTGAACTATCCTGAGTAGTTACGAACGAAATTATTTAGACCGTTTTCTTGCGTCATGGAATTAGGGGTGTCCTTTTTTGAAACGTCATTCCTCGTTGATTTTTCATGCCGCCGAGGGAGGCAGTCAGACTCATCGACCGCGCTTCTTTCACGGGTAAACCCTACTGGGCCTATCTGCGGCACCCGCCGGTTTTGTGTCGACTATCGTTGCCCGTTCCGCGAAGACCTACCACAAAACGAGACATTTATGGTTAAGACACGACATTTTTTCGCTATTGCGCTGGCGCTCCTCTCTTGCTCAGGCATTATCCAAACTTCCGCCTGTGCCGGTGATTTCCATACGCTGGAAGCCGGGCCAATGCGCCGTGTCGTTCCATGGGCCAATCCCTCGGCCGGGGGGGCACTTCGCGTGTTGGCTGTTGCGCCCCATAGCACGATGGGTGATGTTGCCCAGTTGCGCGATCACCTTGAAATGGATCTTGAAACAGTTGCATTGTGGGAGCAAGAAAATATCGGTTTCGATCCACGTTTTCCCCAGAGCGCCTACCCTGAAGCAAGCCAGGAGGCCGTAATAAAGCGTTTGGAACGCGCGCTTCGCCGGAAAAAGCTGGACCTCATCATCATCGCCCAGTTTGACCCGAAAATACTCCCGGTTTCGCTTCAAGAGAAGATCGTTGCACGAATTGAGGCTGGAACAGGCCTTCTCTTGGCCAATCACGGCATGGACCGCAATTCCGTGTTGGCCACATGGCTGGACTCGCTTCCAGCGCCCCCTGACCCGCCCGACCTTTTGCTCGGCGTTGGCCCCCTCGGAATTGACCCGGAATTTGAGTCGTCTATGATTCATTGCCGCACTTCGGATTCTGGACGCATCGTTCGCCTGATATTTCACCATGAGCCGACGCGGAACCATGGTCTCATTCCAATTCCCGGCAATCCCTACAATATGCGGCCCGCCTTCGCCGCGAACGCATTCTCGTTGCTTGCGAGGGCCGCACAATGGGCGGGACAGCATGTCCCGCCGATCCGAATTACCAAGGTCGTGGACGTATCTCCGAAGGGACCCGATGATGACGAGATTCCGCCTGGCTATCCGCCTGAATTTATCGAAGCGGTACGCAAGAACGCCTTCACCCAGCCCCTGCGCCCTTATGTGGTGCATCTCGACAGGCCTGCGCCCACCGCTATGGATGTGCAATATAGAATCAGGCGCGCCGGTGCCACCGCGCCCAATGTCTTACACGCCTCCGAGGTGCGGTTTGGAAAAGGATCCCTGTTCTACTCACTGGACATTATCGCTGCGCCAGGAAACTACCTGCTTGACCTGTGGATGAGCAACAACAAGGGGATCGTGGCCTGGCACACCGAAGAAATCAACGTTCCGGGCTGGCCCGCCTTGTCGAATATTCGTGTTGTACGCGATGGAAAAACCGCCGTATGGCTTCGACCCAATGACTACGTTGTGGTCGAGGCCGAGGTCGGCTCGGGCGCGTTGCTCACGGGGCGACAGCAGGGTACTGTTTTTGCCCGTGCGGTTGATAGTTTAGGACGGCAAGTTGCCATGGATAGCGTTGTTGTTGGCAACGATGGAGGACCGGTTTCCCTGCGCCTCGAACTCGCCGACATGTTCGCGCCCCTGATTTATATTGAAGTTTTTTCCGTGCCCAATAGGTTGGCGGAGAATAAAACCTTAGTCAGCGAGACCGCACGGGAAATATTTTATCTACCCGTTCGGCTCGCCGAACCCCCACTCCAGCCCACCCTCGTCGTAACCACAGCAACACGACTTGATTATGGCGCCTACCACCAGCTTGAAGTGCTGCGCGACCAGTTCGGTGCTTCCGTCCTTCACGCGCCTTTCTCCACGGATGCCCTTCTGGCCGCAGGCAGACTCGGCTTGCATCGTCTCATCCAATTGACTCCCACCGTGGAAGAACGTCTCGATGGGAGAGGGACGCGGGTGCCTTGCTTTTCTTCCTTGGCATACCAGACCGATATTTATGAAAGCGTCGCATCTGGACTCCTCCAGTCTTACGCGGGCGGGCCACCCTTTTACTCATTGGGTGCCGGAAACGCGCTGACCCACACCGATGCCGAGCTGTGTTACGGCCCGGACTGTCTGAGCCGCCTTCAATCACGGCTGAAGGCCCACTATGACACCTTGGATGGACTCAACAAGGCTTGGGGAACCGACTTTTTCGCGTGGGATGTCCTCAAACCGGTGCCCCTCGAAACATGCCGAAAGCAGGGCAGGATTCTCCCTTGGATTGATTTTCGCGCAAGTATGGACGCCGTCTTCACACAGAGTCTCAGGGCCGGTGCTGAGAGAGTACACCAGCTTGATCCCCAAGCGCGTGTTGGATTTCAACCGGATGCCTATCCCCCTTCCGTCCGTTCGGGACTTCAGTGGTCTCAGCTATGTGCTGCGATGGACTATGTTGTCGTGCCGAATGACCCCAATGCCATACGTCGGCTACAGAGTTTTCATGGAATTCATCCATGGAGTGGCGTTGTGGTGGATGGCAGTCTCTTTCAACGTACTGCAGATCAGGCGCGACACTTCGCCTGGCGATGTGCCCTGGAGCAATTGCCCGCCATCTGGCTGAATGAACCCTTCGCCGATCCGGCAACACGCCTTCTGGGGCCATTGGGTGCTGCCTCTCCCGTGTTTACTGCTTTCGGGGATGCGCGAAGCGAAATAAACCGTGGCTTGGGTGCCCTGCTCCTTCGTGCTACCCCTTATCACAACAACATTGCTTTTCTCGACACGCCCGAAAGCAACATGCTGGCCGCTGTCTTACCCGAAAACAAGGTGCCGCAACAGAAATCGGAAACATGGTTTGCGGATACGCTGAACGTACTGGGCTTCGCCCCGGTGCTACGCTCACTTCTTCCCGAACTGGGCCAGACGCTGGATGATATTAACACCGTGATCCTCGCCGACACTCAGGTGCTCACCGAGGTGCAGCGCTCCGCGCTCACGGAATTTCATAAGGGCGGCGGACTCATCGTCGCGAGCCGCTTGCCGAATTCTATCGACGCTTCCCCTGTGGAAACCGGGCCGGGCGCGCTCTCCTTTCTTCATCCTCTCCGTAAGACGGATGATGCTCCCGAACTATGGTGCAACCGCCCCGTGTGGGCGCGGAAGTTTGACGCGACATGGGCGACCGGGCAACAGCTCGAAGCCCTTCTCCTCCGTGCGGGAAATCTTCCCATGCCCAAATTTAAGTTTGCAACGAAACAGCGCGATCTGCTGAGGCGCTACTACTACGCCTATGGTGCGGCCACCATTGTCGCCTTTCTACCAGACCAGGATCTAACCCGCCCCCTCAAGCAAGCAAGCATTCCGATTCCGAAAGGGCACTATGCCTACGATCTTCGCTCACCCGAGCCATTGGCAAGCCGAAACCGCTACCACTGGAGACCGATGCCCGGCGAAGCGGCCATCATCGCCGTCCTGCCCTATCGGGTGAAAGAACTTATCCTTACGGCCCCCCCCTCGGCAAATTCTGGAGAGCGGCTGTCTCTTGAAATTTCCCTGGATACCGAAGGTGCCGAATCAGGTCCCCACCTTGTTAGCCTTCGCATAGAAGGACCCGATGGAAAGGAATTGGCACACTATTTCCAAGTGGCTGTGGCGCGCGAAGGTCGTGCGGAAGCATTTATTCCGCTGGCCCAAAACGAAGCGCCTGGCCGTTATACTATCGTTGCTACCGATTTGCTTTCGGGAATTTCACAGCATACGTTCGTGAGTATCCAATAGATGTATTTCGATAGCGTATGCCATATCCATATATCTCTTAAACCCCGCATTCACCGTATAGACAAATTCCACCCCGGGGGTTATAATGCTTTCGCAGTATATGGAGTGATCGTCAAATGTTTACGAGGGGATCGTGGTTTTGCTTGAGCAATGTTTCTTGATAAGCAGGGACGATTGCCGGGCTTCATGTTGTTGTGGGAAGGGAAGGCTCAATGGCGGCAATTGACATTACCGGTATCATCGAGGCAGTCTCCGAGGCTGTTGTGTTCTTGGAACCCGATGACTTAAACGGGCTTGCCGATATCCACAGTTACTTGGAGGAAGTGGATGCGTGGGCCAATGATCAGGGCCACGAGCGTACTTCGCGGGCAACTACTGCACTGCGTGATATTGTTGAGCAGATTATCCTGCAAGAACACGACGATCCCCATCAGGGCCTTGCCCTCCTCGCAAAGGCCATTAGCTGCATGCAGCAAGTCGTGCGCGATGGAAGCCGCTACAGTCAGGCTGACTACCCAGAAGAATTGGGCATAGCGCGTTCAACGGGTGGCGATGAAACGGCAGACGAAGGGGAAAGCAGCAACGGGGAGATCGAATATGCCTTTGCGGTGCAACTGCCAGTTCACGTGGACGAGGCGATATTTTCCGAATTTCTAACCCGCCAGGTCGGTGTCCTGGAAGAGATAGAGTCTGCCGCGCTGGAGATCGAGCAAGGGAAAAACGATGCTGCGCTTGGTGTGCTAAGTCGCCACCTCCATACCCTGAAGGGCGAGGCCGCTCTCCTTGGCCTGAATGATATCGAGCACCTCTGCCATGTGACCGAAGATTTGTTGGAAAGAGAATCGCCCTCGGAGGTTAGCGACCGTCTGCTGGCGCTGAAAGACTGGTTGATGAGCGCCTTCGACGCATACGCAGGCAAGGGCATCGGTCCGGATCCGCCTGCAACGATGGAGAAGATTCTACAGGAGGGTTTGTCCACAGGCGATTACACCAGTCCCGATGCCTTGGAAGTCCCCACGACGGCACCCTCTGTATCAGAGGCTCCCGCAAAAGATACAGCGGATCACGCTTCCAATATATTATCTTCCGGCCCCTTGACCGGGGATCCCGAACTCATAGCCGATTTCGTCGTTGAAGCCATGGAACACTTGGATACATCCGATATCCAACTCCTTACACTGGAAACCGACCCCCACAATCTGGATGCCATCAATACGATCTTTCGTGCCTTTCATACAATTAAGGGAGTCTGCGGGTTTATTGCGCTGGAGGATATGATGGCGCTCGCCCACGAGTCAGAGAATCTGCTGGACTTGGCGCGGAAAGACAGTCTCGTATTGGAGGGGCCTTGCCTGGACATTGTCTTCGATGCCATCGACACGCTCAAGCACATGCTGCTGAATGTGCGCGAAGCTCTGGAGAATAGTACCGACGTGTCTACGGAACCGACCCTGCCCGCCCTCCTGGCGAAGATTGCACACATCGCAAAAGGGGAGATGCCTGTCACGGTCGCGGCATCTGTTCAGGAAGACGCGCTCTTCGATACCGATGCTCCCCAGGATTTGGGTGAAATTCTGGTCGACATGGGAAGCGCAACGAAAACAGCGATCGAAGGCGCGCTTGAAGCCCAGCAGTATGCCGACGACACGCCGAGAAAACTGGGTGAAGAATTGCAAAGAAAGGCGCTGGTTAGCGGTGCCCAAGTTGAAGATGCCCTGAGAATACAGCGGGACAAGGCACCGGATGAAAAACTTGGAGAAATCCTGGTCAATATGGGCGCGGTGGGGAATGTCGATCTTAACCAGACCCTTAGAAAGCAGACCGAGTCATCCGCCAAACCAAGACTCGGCGAAGTCTTGGTGAAATCGGGGGAAGTCCCTGCCCGAAAGGTGTCACAGGCGCTGAGAACCCAGAAGCGACAGCAGCCAATCCAAGCCGGTGGTGCGGGTGCTTCGGTTCCTCAGGGCAGCGCGGCCACGATACGGGAAACAGTCAAGGTTGATGCCCATCGCCTTGATCAGCTTGTCGACATGATCGGAGAACTCGTTATCGCCGAGTCCATGGTCTATCAGTCGCATGAACTCGCGTCAGACCTCTCCACCGAACTTGCCCAGCACGTGGGCCAATTGGACAAAATTACACGGGAATTGCAGGAAATGGCCATGGGGCTGCGCATGGTGCCTGTTCGTTCCACGTTTCATAAGATGGCGCGCCTGGTCCGCGATCTGGCGAGAAAGACCGGCAAAGAAGTCAACTTTATTATGCAGGGCGAGGACACCGAACTGGACAAGAACGTCGTGGACCGTATCAGCGATCCCCTGGTTCACATGATTCGAAATTCGGTGGATCACGGCTTGGAAAAGAATGGCGATGCCAGGCGCGCCGCAGGAAAAGACACTGCGGGCAACGTGACGTTGCGGGCTTACCACCGCGGCGGCAACATCCACATCGAGATCGCAGACGATGGTTGTGGCCTGGATCGAAAGGCCATCCTCGCCAAGGCGCAGGAGCATGGCTTAATTGTCGGAGATGGTGAAAGCCTTTCTGACAAGGAAGTCTGGCAATTTATCTTTGAACCCGGTTTTTCCACAGCCAAACAGCTCACCGAAGTGTCAGGCCGCGGCGTTGGCATGGATGTTGTAAGACGGAGTGTCGAAGCCCTTCGGGGTGGAATCGACATTCATTCCGAAGCGGGTATCGGTTCCCGTTTTACTATCCAGCTTCCCCTGACCTTGGCCATTATTGATGGCATGGTCATTCGCGTGGGTGCTGAGCGCTATATTATTCCCACGCTCTCCATTGTGGTGTCCGTTCGACCTTCTGCCAGCGATATACAGACGCTGGGTGGCGTGGCCGAGACGATGAAACTGCACGGGAAAATTATACCCCTCATCCATCTCCACAAAATTTTCGATGTCGACACCTCCATCTACTCACCAACCGAAGGCACGGTCGTGGTGCTGGAGAACGGCGAGAAGCGTGTCGGACTTCTGACCGACGAGATAATCGGACAACAACAAATAGTCATAAAATCTCTGGGGGAGTCCCTCCAGAGAACCAAAGGCATCGCCGGCGGGGCCATTATGCCCGATGGCAAAGTAGGATTGATTTTGGATATTGCCGGTTTGGTCAAGCTCGCATCCGAGGCGAAGGCCGTCTAGCAGCCCGTTGCAAAGGTCACATGAAGGCGAGAGTGAGAATTCTTGGCCGAAATAACGGCGCGAAAGCACCGGAGATGTGATTGTTTTCAACGTTTCGCAACGCAAAGTTCGGCCAAGAAGACCGTTCGTAGTCCGCGTTCGACTTTTGCAACGGGCCGCAAGATTGATGGGCACCCACCTTAAAAGACAAGGAGCAATGGAATGCGCAACGAATTGACGTTGGCTGAGGACGGACCGCCATCAGGCTGCGGAGGCCTCGCCGGAAAATACCTGACCTTTGAACTCGGTGCCGAGATTTATGGCATCGAAATACTCAAGGTACAAGAGATTATCGGTATCATGAGCATCACCAACGTGCCCAAAACCCCCGACTACGTTCGGGGCGTGATCAACCTGCGCGGCAAAGTGATACCCGTTGTTGAGTTGCGCAAGAAGTTTTGCATGGCAACGAGGGCGGACACCGAGCGCACATGCATTATCGTTGTTCAGATACAGGGGCAGGATGTATCTATCACCATGGGAATCCTGGTTGATGAGGTTTCCGAAGTGGTCGATATTGCCGGTGATCGGATTGAGGCGGCGCCAACTTTTGGGACGGACGTCAACACGGCTTTCATTTTGGCCATGGGAAAAATCGGCGAACGGGTTGTAATCTTGCTTGACGTGGATAAAGTTCTTACTATCGAGGATATCGAGTTGCTGGAAGATGCAGCCAGGGAGTAATTGCTTAGGGGGGCAGTTCTTATAATACCGCAGCAACGGTCTTAATCACCGTGCCGTTGCTTCTTGTGTCCGTTGCTTCTTGAACGGTATGGAAAGGATAGCCGCAGACTTTCAGCCCTTGACAGTGATAGGGATTTTAACCATGGGCCTGCGTCCTGCGGCCCTTACTTAGATCCTCCAACCCGTTTGGTTTATAATACGAGCGCGAGAAAATACATAGGGTCTGCACGATCAAGGAGTAAGAACGCGTGGGAATGAAAATTGAGTACGTCAATCCCTTTATTGAGAGCACCTACGATCTGTTTTCCACCATGCTGGAGTGCAAAGCCGTACGGGGCGACATCGGCGTAGGCGCACCCAAGGCGAATCCCCGGGATGTCATGGCACTTATCGGCCTCAGCGGCATGGCGCGTGGGATGGTGACCCTTTCTTTTCCTGTGGAAACGGCCCTTAACATGGTTAACAGGCTTCTCTCCACTGAGATTAGTACCGTGGATGATACGGTTTCCGATGCCATCGCCGAAATGGTGAACATCGTTGCTGGGGGGGCCAAGTCAAAACTCAGCGGCCACGACCGCCCTCCCATCGATCTCAGCTTGCCAACGGTGCTCCGTGGCAATAGTTTCAATGTCGATTACCCGTCGGGGTCCGTCTGGCTTGAGGTGCCCTTCGACAGTGATCTGGGTTCCTTCACACTTCGGGTCACGTTCGATATGGATGATGACAAGTAATACTCCCTTGCCTTGAGAAAGGAAAATACACGATGAGAGCTTTGGTAGTGGATGATTCCGCAGTAATGCGTAAGGTCTTGATTGGTGCGTTGGGGCGGGCGAATATCACCGATGTCGACCAGGCAGCCGATGGGGTTGAAGCCGTTTCTGCGACGGAGTCCCAAGACTATGACTTAATATTGATGGATTGGAATATGCCCAATATGCTGGGTATCGATGCCGTCAGGAAAATTCGAGAAAATGGGAAAACCATGCCCATTATCATGGTTACGACGGAAGCGGAGAAAAGCCGTGTTATCGATGCCTTGAAAGCGGGGGCGCAGAATTACGTCATTAAGCCCTTTGAACCAGCAACGATTGTCACTAAGATTCAGGATGTCCTCGCGAAGGCCGCCGGCTGACCTGGCATCGCAGCAGGAGATGATTTTCGATGGACCACCCATGAGCATGATGATTTTGGGCGGATCTCGAACAGAGGATTTCGCGGCGTGAAAAAACAGACCTTTGAGAAGTTTAAGCAACTTGTATACCAAAAGAGCGGTATTACGCTCGGGCCGCAAAAGGTCGCATTGGTAACATCCCGTGTATCAAAGCGGATGCGGGCGCTGAATATCACCGATCACGACGCGTACCTGCGCTTCGTCATCGAGGATAAGACCAGCGGGGAATTGGTTCACCTGTTGGACTCTATATCAACGAATGTAACCAGTTTCTACCGCGAACCCGCTCACTACGATTTTTTAGCCCACCTCATTCAGAAGTGGGATGTGGCGAAGCAAGCAAAATTTCGGATCTGGTGTGCGGCAAGCTCATCCGGGGAGGAACCCTATTGCCTGGCAATGACTACGCTGGAGGCCCTGGGAGGCCCCCATCAGGATTTTCGTATTCTTGCCACGGACATTTCCACCAAGGTCCTCGATGCCGCCCAAAAAGGCGAATACGCAGCATCGAAGCTGGAACCTGTTCCTGCGGCAATGCGGCAAAAATATTTCACCGCGAGCGGTTCGGGAGCAAACGCTACCTACACCGCGAAAGAGGCCTTGAAACGAATCGTGTCTTTCAACCGGCTCAACCTTTCTGTCACGCCCTTTCCCATGAAAGGCCCCCTGGATGTGGTCTTCTGCCGCAATGTCATGATTTATTTCGACAATGCCGTTCGCACGCGGCTGCTTCATGAAATTGTTCGCTTATTGAAACCGGGTGGCTATCTCATGATAGGACATTCTGACAGTCTCGTTGGCATCAAGACGCCTTTGAAGACGATCCAACCGGCTGTTTTTCAGAAAATATAGGTCTATCGCATGGGCAAGACCGATCTTTCTGCAATTCAGGCCACACTATGTGGAATCGAGAAACGCTAGTGAAGTTAACCGTCGGCATTTCAGATATGAAGACTTCGTGTGATCCAGACGATGTCATCCTGACCCATTCCCTCGGTTCCTGCATTGGACTCGTGCTTTATGACCCAGAACTCCATATTGGCGGACTGATTCATTGTATGCTTCCACTTTCTGAGCTTGATCCAGCGCGCGCCCAGGTCATGCCGCAAATGTTTACGGACACGGGGGTCTCCCTTCTCATTGCGGAGCTTTTGGGAATGGGTGCCGATAAACGGCGTCTCGTAGCGAAGGTGGCCGGTGCGGCAAAACTTTTGGGTGGCAGTAACAGCTTCAATATAGGCGAAAGAAACCAGGTTGTTCTTAGGAAGATCCTCCAGAAAAACGAGATCCCCGTCGCGGGGGAAGATACGGGCGGAAATAAAGCGCGCACACTGTTTCTTCACATGGACACGGGCACAACGCTTCTTCGATCAGGAGGGACGGAATATGAGCTTTGAGTTTCCGATTGGCAATCGCGTGGCACCGCTTATTTTTTTCTCGCAACCTTTGGGCATCCCGACCACCGGAGCCGCCCATGAGTATTCGTGATCAAGTGTTGGAGCGGATACCAGAAATTCCTGCGCTGCCGGTTGCTGCGGCCCAGGTTCTCAGTTTGGCCCAGAACCCGGAGTCTGGGATTGGCGAAATCATGGCCGCTGTCGAGCATGATCCCGGCTTGACTTCAGACGTTTTGCGGCTCGCAAATACCGCTTATTTCGCTGGCCCGCGGCAGATCGCCACGCTTCGCGAAGCGGGCGTGCTTTTCGGTACCCAACGGGTTGTGGAATTGGTTCTGGCATCGGCTGTTTTTCCCATCACCAAACACCCGCTGGAGGGATACGACCTCCCTGCCGGGCAACTCATCAAGCACTCGATGGCGGTGGCCATAGCGTCCGAAGGATTGGCAGTCTTGTTGAAGCGCCCCGCGCCCAGTCACACCTTCACGGCCGCATTGCTTGCCGATATCGGAAAGATCGTGCTGGGCACCTTTCTCAACGTTGATGCGGCACCCATTGCTGAGCTTGCCCAGGATGAACAGATCTCCTTTGAAGTCGCGGAACGTCGGATTCTGGGAATTGACCACGCTGAAGTGGGGGCGGTCCTTCTTAAAACATGGAATCTGCCGGATAACGTTGTTGATGTAGTTCGATGGCACCACGATCCCAATCAGCTTGAAGGGGATCGTTACGTCGTGGATCTTGTCCATACCGCCACTCATCTGAGCGTGGGGTGCGGGCTTGGCATCGGTGTGGACGGCCTGAACTACCGCCCGGAACCCGAGGCTAGCGCACGACTGGGGCTAGACCACCAGATTCTTGAGCGGGCCACCTGTGCGATGGTGGCTGAGTTGATCCAGATGCAGCATAGTTTGCCCGGCAACAGTTAAGGGGCCTGATATGCCCTGCAATTGCCGCATCGTTGGCGGACTTTCCATCTCCTTGAATCTTCAGATCGTCGAGGTGCCTTGACATCTTGAATGAAATAACCCCGAATAGACATGGCGGAGAATGCTCTCCGAATAGAAGTCTTTTAACTTGGAATATGAGATGAGCAACAACATAATTACGGGCGCACCTGGAATTTCCAGGCCTGTTCGGGTCCTCGTCGTGGACGACTCGGCGTTGGTTCGACAGATACTTCAGGACGAGTTGACACGGGATCCCATGATTGAGGTGGTGGGAACGGCATCCGATCCATTCTTCGCACGGGATAAGATAGTGGACCTTGATCCAGACGTCATCACGCTGGACATTGAAATGCCACGCATGGACGGTCTTACCTTCCTGCGCAAACTCATGGTTCACCACCCTCTACCCATCATCGTGGTTTCGTCGCTGAGCAAAAAAGGCGGTGATATTGCGCTGGAAGCCATGGAAGCGGGCGCACTGGATGTCATGTGCAAGCCCGGTGCCGCCTATACCGTGGGCGACATGTCGGTTGAGTTGGCGGATAAGATCAAGGCAGCCGCACGTGTTCGGGTTGAAAAACGCCAGCCGACGACAAGCAGCGCCGTGGATAAGCCGCAACAGCTATCCATGACGAGGACGACCAACAAGGTCATCGCCATTGGTTCCTCCACAGGCGGGACCGAAGCGTTGCGCACGTTGCTAATGCCCTTGCCGGCCAACGCGCCGGGTATTGTGATCACGCAACACATGCCGGAACACTTTACGCGGTCTTTTGCAGACCGGCTCAACGAAGTCTGCAATATCGAAGTAAAGGAGGCGGAGGACGGCGACCGTGTGGTTCCCGGGCGTGCCCTTCTTGCCCCCGGCGCCTATCACATGCTTCTGCGGCGGTCGGGGGCAATCTACAGCGTGCAAGTTAAGTCCGGGCCTCTTGTTGGACGACACCGCCCTTCCGTAGACGTGTTGTTCAAATCAGTTTCCAAGTACGCCGGGCAAAACGCAGTCGGGGTTATCCTTACCGGAATGGGCGCGGACGGGGCAAAAGGCATGCGCGCCATGTTCGATGCTGGCGCGACCAATATTGCGCAAGACGAAGCGAGTTGCGTGGTGTTCGGGATGCCCAAGGAAGCGATTGCCGCCGGCGCGGTACACCACACCCTGCCCCTGAATGCCATTGCCAGGAAAATGCTCTCGCTGGCCGCCCAGGAATAATTTCGCACAGCGTGGGCCTGGAGCGCGGGGGCTTAAAATGGAGGGGCGGCCTTTAGAGGTCCCATAAATGACTATGAGATGCCCAGGTCGTGCCGCTCCAGTTCTGCGGTCACCTTGGCTTTATCGTAGGGTTTCACGATGTAGCCATCGCATTGGGAGCGGAAGGCATCCATGACGTTCTTGGAATCATCCAAGGCGCTCGTGATGACGATCGTCGCCCCTTCCCCCAACAGAACGCCGCATTTTTCTTCGAGGGCGCGAATCTGCTTCAGAGCCGCCTGACCATCCAGTTTGGGCATCATGATATCAAGGCAAATCAGTGCGTAGTTCTCCCCGCCGTCAAGGGCAATTTTTACCGCTTCAACCGCCTCTTCACCATCTATGGCCACATCGCATCGTCCATAGGACTCCAATATGCGACTGAGAACCCTTCGGCTGGTGAAATCATCTTCCACGACCAGTATTCGCACAACCTTCCCTCCTCATCCCAAACAAGATTTATCGACTGCGGACCCCGACCATGTTGGCGCGTAATTGACCGCAGCGAGCGCATTAAACATCATTTGTACCAAATTGGGCAACAAATTGGAAGAAACTGAGGAACCCCCAAAACGTATAGACACAAAAAAGCCCCAACGAATGGACAAGCGTTGAATAAAGCGAATAAAAGAGGGAGGCTCGAAAGCCAAGTATGTAGGAGATAATTCTCTCGCTCGTCCCATCCGTTGAGGATGACCAACACGCAACACGCATCGGGTAAGTCCATAATGCCACAGCGGATGAATTCTGTCAACCCTAAATTCTTATTCAGTGCGTGATTGCCATGCTGCATAGGCAGAAGCCATCGCTTGTTGTGTTATGCCACCGTGGGAGGTGTTCCAATATGATTTTTCTCCCGACACGAGAAAGAGTTGGGGAGATGCATGCTGCACCTCCAGCAAATCAGCCAGTCGGTTAGACTGTGGGCGTGCTTCCACGACGTAGTTAATATACGTGGCAGGCACGGATTCGCCGCCCTCTTCCAGATAGGCGCGGACTTCCCGCAGTGCGTTGGTGGATATGGGGCAGCGTGTGCTGTGTTTGAGGACAAAGACCGCGCCTTGGTGGCTCTCTTTCAGGCATGCGGCCAAACTGGCCTCAGAATCGATGCTTGTCATATGTTGTTCCTCGGGCGGGGCTGCCGCAGCAGCAAGTTGGTTCATGATATGGCTGATAAATCTAAACACGCTTGAATCCTTATTCGGCTTTTGACCCTTTTACCGACAGGGTGCTATACTAGGCAACGGCCCCCCGTGAACGCAAACCCTGCTTAACAAGACTTTAACTCCTTCGTGTCTTAGAGGGTGCATGGAAAGTCTCTTCGGTTCTTTGAGATCTGCTATCGACAAGACATTATGTGTTTTTCGGCCTGAAAGGCCTTAACAGGTTAGCCCAGGGCAACGCCTTGGGTTTCAGTTCACATCAATGAACAAGCCCTGAAAGGGCGAAATAGAAAGCGTATTGGGCATGACATTGCCTTCTGTGTCGCCCTTTCAGGGCTTAGTGTGCTATGGCATTTCATGACCCAGGGCGTTGCCTTGGGCTATCCTGTTGTGCCCCTTCGGGGCGGGCGCTCATACCAAATCGCTGCAATGCTTCTACGCAAATTCGCTCACGGCAACGCGGGCGGCGCGTATTCCGGGTAATGGCCCGGGCGGAGCGTCGTGCCCTCGTATCGTCCCGTTGGCGGCCCATGCCACACTTTTCATACACCCTCTAAGTTATTTGTTCCGCGACAGGCGCTATATAAAAGAAAATATTTTGCGGAAAAAATGTAGATGACACTTCCACATTAGTCCGAAAGTAATCATGTCAAAACGAGCCTACATAAAGACCTTCGGCTGCCAAATGAACGAACACGACAGCTACCAGATGCGGTCGGTGCTGGAGCAGGAGGGCTATGAAATCACCGAGATTCAGGACGAGGCCAATCTGATTCTGGTCAATACCTGCTCGGTCCGGGAAAACCCCGAGAATAAGGTCTATAGCCTCGTGGGGACGCTCCGTGACCGAAAAAAGGCCGACCCGAATCTCATCATCGGCGTTGCAGGCTGTGTGGCCCAGCAAGAGGGTAAAAAAATACTCAAGCGGGACAAGTCGGTGGACATGGTCTTTGGACCCGATAATTTCTTCAAGCTCCCCGAAATGATTGCCCAGGTCAAAAGCGGTAAGCGGGTCTGCAACACCGAGTGGCTTCCCCGCGATCACAAAATACAGAATTTTATCCCCGAAGAATGGGTCGAGCGCGGCCACGTTGAAGGGATCAAGGCCTACATCGCGATTACCAAAGGGTGCAACAACATGTGTACCTATTGCATCGTGCCCTTCACCCGGGGCAGGGAAGTCTCCCGAGAAAACGACAACATTCTCCTCGAAGCCCGCACCTTGGTAAAAAAGGGTGCCAAGGAAATCTGGCTCCTCGGCCAGAATGTAAACTCCTACCGCGCCTCCAAGGACTACCGCTTCTACCAACTGCTCGATGATATGTCCCGGATCGAGGGCCTGGAGCGGATTCGTTTCACCTCGCCCCACCCCAAAGACTGGAACAACGATCTTTCCGATCTCATGGCAAGCCGAAAACGCATCGCGAACCAGCTCCATCTCCCCTTCCAGGCCGGCAGTGACCGCATCCTGGACGCCATGCGGCGCAACCACACGCTGGACGAGTACTTGGCCAAGATCAAGTACCTGCAGAAGGTAAATCCCGACGTGGAACTCAGCACCGACCTTATTGTGGGCTTTCCCGGCGAAACCGAGGAGGACTTCGAGCGCACCATGGGCTGCCTGGAAGAAGTGCGCTTTGGCCAGGTCTTCGCCTTCAAAT
>JAJRPE010000125.1 GCA_024280935.1 Candidatus Hydrogenedentota bacterium | reverse complement strand
CTCGTACCTCGCTTTACCCTGGGCTACGATATGCCGCCACTTCGTGGCTATTCCTTGCGTGGCTTTATTGGGCGCAGATGTTATTCGTGTAAATTCGTACTACTATCCGCCGTTTTCTTATTTTCTCAATAAAAAAATTTCTCAGATTATGTAACGTGTTGATGTCAAGTCGTTTACAGAACAGAAACGAACTGGTGTTTATTTCGAGTTCCGCCGGAGTTCTGCTTAATCTCAACGGTTTTATTTACCACGAAGGACACGAAGAAGGAAAAATTAAAGGGCGGACCGTGCAACCTGTTACCTCTATTCTCCTCTTCGTGTTCTTCGTGGTGAATAAAATTTTGGTTACGGCCAGCGGCTGCCCCAAGTAAATTCGTGGTTCAACTTTTTGGTTGCGGCTATGCAGCGATAGGCTAAGCTGTTTTGCCCCTTCGGGGCGATATCGATTCGAAAGTACACGGGCGAACGGGTCATACTTCAAAGGAACTTGGCAAAGGAATTTGATCAAATTCCTAAGAGAGTCCTACCGCAACAAAATAAGCGTCGTCGCCTCATACCAAGCCGCAACATAGAGAAAAACACCAGCCATGGCGACCGTGCCCACGAGCACGAGAAAAGCGCGTGGAAGCTGCCGAGAAGCATCTTCTATGATGGGCACCCCCTGGGCCTTGTCGCCCAGATACCAGACGCGAATGGGCGACCAGAGAAAATTGCCCGCAGCAATCGCCCAAACCACCATACCGAAGGCGGCAAGCACGTAGGGAGGCAGTTCCAGCGCCAGGGTGATGGAATGGTAGGTCATGCCCGAAGCCGTCCCGGACCATACGGGAGCCATGGCAAAGCCCACGACGACGAAACTCGCCAAGGTCTTGAGTACGCCAATGCCCAACAGAACTAGGGACGGAATCGCGCCCATAATCAGAGTCTGTGAAACAAAGTTGTTCTGAAAGGTGGCATGGGCAGCTTGGGGGATATTTCCCGATTTATAGGCATCACCCACATACTTCAAGCCGCCTTCGGTGAACTCATGGGAGGCAAACTCGGTGAAGAGGTAATTCATTTCCACATCCTGCATACCGAATGCCATGGCAGCAAAAAATCCGCCGAACAACCCGATGTAGAGGACCCAAAGCAAACGCCGCCGCAATTCGATTTCCTGCAAGGCAATATTCAGGAAACCCAAATTCAAGGTGGCAAGATAACGGAACAGGGCCATAAAACAGAGGGTTGCCCCTGCGGCAACAAGGAGCAGACCGAGCCAGACCCCCCAGGCAATAGCGGCGCGGGTCATGGGCTGACCACCGTAAATCACGGGCAGTACTTCCAGGTCGGCATTGTCCAGCTCGGGAATGAGTTCCTGGAGTTTGTGCCCCCCCTCAAGATGAACGCTTCCCTGAGCAACCTCAAGAATTCCGTCCAGCGCCACACGCAGACGGTCATCACGGGCCATGACGAAGGTCTTTACAAAACCAGAAACTTGGGGATGGAGCCGCCCGACAACGGTGTAGGTCTCCCCCCCTATCAGCAGTGGACGCTCGGACAGCAGCGGCCCAGCGAGGACTTCCCGTTCACCCGCCACGGGGAGTCGTCCTGATGCCAGCACGTTTTGGAAAATCTCCGAATCGCGGTCAAACATGACCAAGCGGGCCTTGGGAAGGACAGACTCATCCAGCATGTCGCTTGAAGACAAGGCCACAACCGGCGACTCTCTTTTGAGCCTGTCTGGATCGGTCTTCTTCAGGGCGATCATGTCCAACAAATCGCCCTGAATCAACTGCGCCATTTTGCTGTCACCAACGCTCTGCGCAGGCGTAAGTTCCCAGCTCCAGACCGTGATGGCCGCTGCGTCCTCTATCGAATAGTCCAGGGTGCGTATGGCGCTGTGCCATGGAAGTTCGTGCAGCCAGCGCTCTTCCATGGCATCCAGAATGAACAGAGCAACGACGCCAGCCAGCACCAATCCCAGGCCCAGCAGCGCGCTTTTTTTTGTACGGCCCGCGACCTCCGGCTTTAGCAACACCAAATCATCATGATCGCTCAACTCACCCCTCCCCGTTGTCTACGCCGAGTTTGGCCACAAGCTCGTGGAATAGCTCGGTATAGTAAGCCTCCACGTTGGGTCCAAACCAACTCATGCCCCCGGTCTCATAATTCAAGGGCGTCTCCAGATAATACCTGTCGGGTGAAAAATAGCCGCAGTAGGTTGAGCAGAAACTCAGGGTCCAAAGATCAAGACCCTGCCTCGCCGCCCACTGCTTCCATTCCACGCTGGCTTCGCCAGAAAAATCGAAGGGCATCCCGACAAAAAAGAGGTCACCTATCCGCACGCCATGGATCCAGCCCTCTCGTTTCAGCCCAAGGAAACCCGCGAGCAAGGGGGATATGCGCCAATCCACATTCGATTCTATAGGACGCACCTGAAACTCGGGCATCCCTACCGGCACCCCGATAGCGGCGATATCGAGGAAATCGCGAAACTCGAGGGAATCATCGTTATCGAGAATCAATTGGCCCAAGGCCTGCCCCATGGCGACCACCCGGCTTGCGGCATCCTCGCCTTCGGGGGCGTTGGGGCCCATGGAACCGACCGCGCCACCAAGGTACTGCGCATCATGCTGAGTTTCTCCTTCAAGATGGCGCATGAGTTCGCCTGGATACTCCGCACTGAATTCGAGCATCCCCCCGCCAAAGTTGGTTGGGTGGGCGGAATAACTCGCTATGTAGCAGGTATCCCCATCGTCTTGCCGCAGAACCAGAAAACTCAACTCGGGATCGACGGTTCCGCCATCCCGCATACGATTCCTGATGTACTGCGGCGCATCGACACTGCCCGATGCCAAGGCGGCGGGTTCCATGGCACCCACGGCTTCGACAATCGCTTCCGTGAATCCGGTAACCAGATACTGAACAAGCGCCGGGTCAAAGGCCCCTCCCGATATTTTCGATGCGAGGCCCGGCATAAACCCACCGGGACCACAGTGGGTGTGGCTCGCGTTAAACAGAATCTGGTTCGCGGTTAATCCCGATTGCGCGGCCACATTCTCCCGAACCGCCTCAGAGAGATTGGGCGGGATGATGAGCATGTCCGACCCCACCAGCACCACCGTGTCAACCCCGTCACTCAGCGCCATGGCCCGAACGTAGAGATCATCCCGAACACCAATGGATTTCTTTTCGTTCTTTCGCGCAGAATACCCCCCCATGGGAACACCCACAGCGGGTGTAATCCGTCGTTTCGCCCAGCCCGCCTGGAGCCTTCCTGGGTTGGCTGTGAACGAGTTCTGTGCTGCTTCTTCCCCGATGGCCGCCATAGCCTTCCGGTAATAGGACTGATCCGCGTAGTTGCTGTCCTTGTAAACCGGCCAAGGGCCAATAAGCAACACGAAGAGCACGGCCAACACTGCGGGCATCAGTGCCAAGGTAATGAGAATTTTCTTCTTACGAGACAAGGGACATTCTCCAAAGCAGACGACAAAAAAACGCGCCCGAAGGCGCGTTGTGTATGATACGTGATTCACTGCCAACAATAACAACGAAACCGTGCAAGTGTCTCTTAGCCTGCGTCGGTCACCTTGAGAATGCGCCTTGAGCGCTCCGCAATGTTGACCAGGTGGTCCCCAACACGTTCCAAGTGTGCCAGCGCATCCAGGTAGATAACCCCGCCCCGCACGTCGCCACCTCCGGTGTCAAGTCGTTCAACGTGCTCATCGGTCAAACGCTTCATGAGTACTTTGAGGCGCTCATGGAGCCGGTGCGCGTCGCCTTCGCTCTTGGCTTTGCCTTCTTCCAACATCTGGTAAATGGTCTCAAACTCCGCGTTCAGATTCTCTTGAAATTCGCGAATCCCAACGCAGTCCTCTTCAGAGAACTTCAGGCTGTTTTCCTTCAGCAGCCGGTGCAGCTCGACCTGCTCCTCGGCGTGATCGCCCAGCCGTTCCGCATCGTTTACCGCATGGACAAGGGCAGGAATAAGGGCCGACTCATCGGGATCCAAATTGGTTCGGGAGAGATCAACCAAGTATTCGGTAATCTCATGCTGAAGTTTGTCAATCACATCTTCGCGCGTCAATATACTTTTGATATTGTCTTCCTTGCCATCGCACAGCAAATCGCAGCTTTCGTTCATGGACTTCTGGCCCTTGCGCACCATGAAGACCACTTCCTTAACCGCTTGCTCCAGGGCGATAGCCGGCGAATTCAGAAGTTTCGGTTCCAAGTACTGCAAGACGGAATCCCGCTCCGAATCCAGTACGGGTATAAGGAAATTACATACCCGCGCCATCACACCGGTGAATCCGAGAAAGAGCACGACGTTGAAGATGTTAAACACAGTGTGGGCGTTGGCCACGTGGCGCAGCAGGTTTTCACTTTTCCCGTTCAGTACTTCGCCCGGGGTAAACCAGTCTATGAATCCCAGGAAAAGTGGCTGGCCATTCCACAGGGGCACGAAGAGCAGAAGATACATGTAGGTTGCCCCGAATACATTAAAAAGGGTGTGGGCCAATGCGGCCCGGCGTGCGTTTCGGTTGGTCCCGATGGCGGCAAGGTTGGCGGTGATGGTCGTGCCAATGTTGTCACCGAGAATCAATGGCACGGCTGTTTCAAAACCGATCAGCCCCTGGCTGGCCAAGGCCAATACCAAACCCACCGTGGCTGAACTGGACTGGACCACCACCGTCGTTATGGTGCCGATTGCGATGCACATTAAAGCCAAATGCCACGGAATCATGCCACCGTCGACGGGCGCGCAATCAAACATCGCAAACCATGCCTGAAAATCAGGACTGTGCTGGAGGGGCTTCAGGATGCCGCCCATGGTCTTCATGCCGAGAAAGAGCAGTCCGAATCCAAGCAGCACCTGGCCGAAAAACTTCCCCCCCTGGCGCTTGAAGAACATCATGAAGATCAGGCCAATCGCGATAGCGGGATAGGCCAGCGAGTCAAGCTTAAAGGCGATTATCTGGGCCGTCACCGTGGTGCCGATATTGGCGCCAAAAATAACGCCGATGGCCTGTTTCAGCGTCATAAGTCCCGCGTTCACGAAGCCCACCGTCATCACCGTGGTGGCGCTGGAAGACTGCACCATGGCCGTCATGATGGTGCCCGCGAAAACGGCCATGAGACGATTGCGCGTCATGAATTGAAGGATGCTCTTGAGGCGGCGGTCCGCCATGCGCTGCAAGCCCTCAGACATGAGCTTCATGCCGAAGATAAATATGGCCAGGCCGCCAAAGAGGACAATCGCCATCGTGCGCGCATTCGTCGCCATGGCCTCAAAGGACACACTGCGAACATTAAATCGCTCGTTCGCGGGTATGTCTGGGCGCGTATCAACAATCTCTACTTCGGCAAAGTACTGTTGGACCTTCTTGCCCATCGTCCAGCTTGTTTCTGCCTTGCCATCGGCATCCGTAAATACGCGGTGCTTCTTAAGCTTTGCCCCTTGGCCATCCCCCGCCACCCGGAAATTGACTTCCACCCCCTCGGCGGGCCCGCCGTCCAGATTGGTCAACCTGAGGCCAATCGGCCCCAAGGTTCCACCGGTCGTACTCTCCAAACCTCCGCCAATACGAGAGACCCCCGCAATCACCCGAAAATCAACATAGCCCAAACTAGAAAAATCCGGTAGCGAGGCCCGTATCATCACATCGCCCGGCACATTACCCATCAATAGATTTGCGCGGGCCGCACCCGCGACATCGGTCGTTGTCTCCAACATCGTAGTATTTGTAGACTCAAATACCGCGCCTGACTCCGTGTTTTCGATCTCGAAGCGGACGGTTTGCCCAACGGCCACGGCGCGGGAGCCTTTACCGCCCAATAGTCCTGGCCGCACGGGTCCCTCTACAACCACACGCAATGGTTGTTTAAGCGCCTCGCCGTAAGGAGCCATTTGGTTGTTCCCCGAGGCATGTTTGTCCAGACTCAGCTTGTCAGGCTGAACGGGTGTGGAGCCGCTGCAACCGGTGACCAGCAGGGCAAAAAATGAAAGGGCCGCCATTAAAACAACAGAGCGGTAGCTTTGAAAAAAAGAGGAGGAAGTCATGCAAGGCACCTGCGGTACAATCAGTGGTTGATAATGGGAAAATTCTTGCCCGCCCGACACCAGTCGGACCGCGTTGTCTTTACATTCACAGATGAAGTTCAAAAGGACTAAGATGATCTTAGCACCTCCTCAACTACTGCATCAATTTTCGATGGCAGAACATCCCTCATACTTGCGTGTTGCCTTAACCGCTCTGTTCCCGTATCATTGGTAAGCATTCGTTTAACCCGTGCCGTTTTTCTGTGGCTGTCGCGGGGCCATATTTTTGCTGGACACAGGCCCATCGAATGTGCATAATACGGTTATGGAAGTTCCAGACAGCGAATTATTTGGTCTGCGTCAACAAGCGGGGTAT
>JAJRPE010000124.1 GCA_024280935.1 Candidatus Hydrogenedentota bacterium | reverse complement strand
TCGCTGATATTCTTGATCGTTATGGTGAAATCGATGGCGCGGCTGATGTCCGTGGCGGCGTGAACGACGACGCGGTACCGCTCCGAGGCGATAGGGTGGTCCGGCGCTTCGTCCAGAATCCAGTGGTTCTCGCCCGAGAAGGTCACGGTGTCGTTGGTGAACGTGGGTTTCGCGCAGGAGACTGGTGATTGCCGGGCACCTTTCAGGGACCAAGTGCTTACCTGTTTCCCTTTCCACGTCGTATTGGGCCAGCCCCAGAATACGCCCCGGTGGTGATAGTGGTCGTCGGGGAAGTCCTGCGTGAGGACTTCGCCATCCAAGCCGTAAAGGGGGTGGACGTAGCCGGTGCGGCGGAAGTGGGCATCCACGCCTTCGGGCGGATCGACCCAGCCATAGTGGTAGGCGAGGACCGGCTTTCCGTTTTCGGAGATGGAGAGGGAGGTGCCGTCGTCGTCGACGTTGAATTCGGCCTGGGCGAGGTGGGGCAGGGCGCAGCAGAGGGCGATGACGAATGTTCGTAGGCGCATGGGTTTGTCCTCGGTATTGGGTGGTGTTTGCAGCGACCATCATGGTAGCGGGTGAGCGCCGATGATTCAATACTGAACCGCCTCCCGAGATTGCGTTATACTGGGCTTACACTGGACACAAATCTCACTTCCGAGGAAATCAATCGGTGACATCTTCATCTGCCAATTCGTTGACCCAGGAAAGCCTGGAAATCACCCCCGAACTCCTGAACCGCTACGACCGGCCAGGGCCGCGTTATACGAGTTATCCCACGGCGCCCGAGTGGAATCATGACTTCGGCGCCACGGAATATACCCAGGCGCTAAGCAAGGCGTCGGAGAATACCGACGAGCCCCTCTCGCTCTATGTACACTTGCCTTTCTGCTGGGAGCGTTGCCATTTTTGTGGTTGTAACGTGGTTATATCCAAGCACCCGGAAGTCTCGAACAAGTACCTGGATTATGTCTACAAAGAAATCGGCATGGTTTCCAAGCTGCTGGGCGAGCGCAAGACCGTGAAGCAGCTCCATTGGGGCGGCGGTACGCCGACCTACCAAAGCGTCGAGCAAATCGAGGCCCTTCATGGCGTGCTCGCCGAGGCCTTCGATTTTGCGCCTGACGCGGAAATCGCGCTGGAAGTGGATCCCCGGGTGACCTCCCTGGAGCAATTGGAGACCTTGCGCCGCTTGGGCTTCAATCGCATCAGCATGGGTGCCCAGGATCTGGATCCCAAGGTGCAAGCCGCTATCAACCGGAACCAGACCGAAGCGGAAACCCGCGAACTCTTCAGCCAATGCCGTGACTTGGGTTTTACGGGCATCAACCTGGATCTCATCTATGGATTGCCTGAGCAAACACCCGAGACCTGGACCAAGACGATAGAGTCCGTCATCGACATTCGCCCGGATCGCCTCGCAGTCTATAGCTACGCTCACCTGCCCGATCAGATAAAGCACCAGCGAAAAATGGACGAGCATCCACGTCCGACGGGCGCTGAGAAATACGAACTGTTTGCCATCGCACGTCGGCTCTTTGTGGCGGCGGGCTACCGCGTTATCGGCATGGACCATTTTGCCCTGCCCACCGATGAATTGGCCGTTGCCTTGGACGAACGTCGGCTGCACCGGAATTTCATGGGCTACAGCGTCGTTCCCGCAGAAGACATGGTGGCCTTTGGCGTATCGGGCATTGGTGAAGTGGGCGGGGCCTACGCCCAGAACGAAAAGCGCCCCGCCATGTATTACAAGGCCCTCGACGCCGACACCTTGCCCACCCTGTGCGGGACGTGGCTTACGGACGACGATGCCATCCGCCGTTGGGTCATTCGCCAGATCATGTGCAACTTCTACCTCGATTTCGCGGTGCTCAAGGAGCGTTTCGCTGTGGACTACGATGCCTATTTTGGCGACGAAGAGTCGCGGTTGAAAGAGTTTTACGAAGAGGGCTTTCTCGTGCGCGAGGAAGGCCACCTGCGGATCCTGCCTCTGGGCCAGGCCTTTATCCGAAATGTGGCCATGGTTTTCGACGCCCACCTGAAGAAGCCCGCCCACTTCACGAAGTTTTCGCGAACAATCTAGCGAGCAGACGCCCAAGCCGACAAATTGGAGAACAGGCAATTTGAAGAATAAAAGTCGGTTTCCAGTGGTATAGATGCGCAACCTCACAAAAAAGGAGTAATACCCGATGAAACGACGAATCGAAAGCCAGATTGCAAGTGTATGTATGCTCGCCCTGATACTCACGGCGGGTGCCCAAGCTGCGGAAAAGCCCAGTCCATCCGCATGCATCAAGCTGCTCAAAGAAGGAAATGCACGTTTTGTTGCGGGCACCTCCGAGCATCCCCACACCGATGGAAAGCGACTACGCCAGGCCGCCGCCGAAAATCAAGGAGATCATGCCTTCGCCACCGTCATCGCGTGTTCCGATTCGCGTGTCCCTGTTGAGCGTGTGTTTGATGCGGGAATAATGGATATCTTCGTAGTCCGCGTGGCGGGCAACGTCTGCGACACCGACGAGGTCGGCTCTATAGAATATGGACTGGCGCACGTCAACACCCCGGTACTCGTTGTCCTGGGTCATACGCAATGTGGTGCCGTTACTGCGGTAACGCACGCCGTTCACGGAAAAGGACATGCCCTGGAGCGTAATATACCGCCCCTGGTAGACAATATTGAGCCTGCCGTACGACGGGCCATGAAGCTTCACCCCGATATTCATGGAGACGACATTATCCCCTATGCCATCGAAGAAAACGTCTGGCAGGGCATTGAAGACCTGTATATGACGAGTCCCTCGACGCGCAATCTAGTCAACAGTGGTAAGGCGAAAGTGGTTGGGGCGATCTATGATGTTGGAACAGGGGAGCTTCAGTGGCTTCCCGAATCCAAAACCACAAAAATTCTCAACGCAGTTGAGGGTAATCCGAAGCGTGCCATGAATGCTATGGCCGAATAGGACACGATCAAATAGAGCAAGGAACTTCATGAGCACCCACTACAAAACCATCATCGTCGGCGGCGGTATCACCGGCTGCTGTGCCGCCTACTACGCCATGCAACGGGACGGCGCGGACAGCGTGCTCCTGCTGGAGGCCTCCGACAGTCTCGGCGGCACGGCCCAGACGGAATCCATGGACGGATTCACCTGCGAAAAGGGTCCCAACGGCTTTCTGGACAAAGAACCCAAGACCCTCGACTGGGTCCGCGATCTGGGCTTGGAAGAGCAATTGGTGCGAGCCAATCAACTGGCAGCCCGTCGCTTTATCTTTCGCAATGGTGGCCTCCGTGAAATCAAGCCGCCGCCTGGTTTCCTCTTCTCCAAGGTTCTGTCCCTTCAGGGATGCATCCGCCTGGCCGGTGAACCCTTCATCCCCCAGCGGGTATCCGAGGAGGAGGAGTCCATCTGGGATTTCGCCGCCCGCCGTATTGGCGTGGAGGCCGCCGATACCCTCGTGGCTCCCATGGTAAGCGGTATCTACGGCGGCGATGCGAAGCAACTGGACCTCGCCTCGTGCTTTCCAAAAATGGCGGCCATGGAGGCCGATCATGGCGGACTGGTTAAGTCCATGTTGGCGAAGAGGAAAGAGAAAAAGTCCGGCGGTGGCTCCGCTATGGGGCCGGGCGGCACCCTCACCAGCTTTGGTGGCGGCATCGCCACGCTGATCAACCGGGCCGGAGAAGCGTTGGGCGATTGCGTGCGGTGCAACACGCCTGTGCAACGCATCAGCCGTCAGGATGAAGTTTATACGGTACGTACTGCGAACGGCGAGGACGTTATTGCCGATTCCGTTATTGTTGCAGCGCCGACCCATGTGGCGACCGGTATGGTGGCTGAGATGGATGCCGACCTCGCCGATGCCCTCGACTCCATCCCCTACGCAAGCATGGTCGTCGTCTGTACGGGCTATGACCGTAGCGCGGTGGGCCATGACCTGGATGGCTTCGGATTCCTCGTGCCCCGCACCCAGGAAAAACGCATCCTGGGCTGCATCTGGACCTCCACGCTCTTTCCCGGTCGAGCGCCCGACGGCAAGGTCCTTATCCGCACGATGATCGGCGGTGCTGCGGATCCCGAGGCTGTTGGGCTGGACGATGATGCCCTCCTGGACCTCCTGCGAGACGAGTTGTTTCCCATCCTCGACATTCAGGCCGACCCTGTCATGCAGCGCATCTATCGCTACGAGAAGGCTATTCCCCAATACACCTTCGGACACCAGGCCCGCCTCCGAAGGATCGAAGCCGCCGAAGAACGCAATCCGGGCCTGTTCTTTGCGGGAAACGCCTATCGCGGCGTGGGACTGAACGATTGCGTGTTATCGGCACTGCGGGCGGTGGGTAGGGACTGACGCAGGCTCGTTGCCGCAAATTTCTACATGCGCATTGGTGCCCCGCGAGAGGGTTGCTCGTTCCCACGCTCTGCTTGGGAATGCGTGTTGTTACGCTCTGCGTAACGAATTTGTGAGTGGGCTGTCGTGTTCCAACAGATACCGGGGTGCAATCCAACGCAGAGCATCGGAACTGCAATACTTTTTGATAAGGTCCGAGGTTTTCTGTGCCGTAGGCAAAATGGTATTGTGTCCGGGTATAATAAAGTAGACAGAGGAAAACTGTTGACTCAAACGCTTGAGCGGATACAAAGATTGGTTCACGCCGCCGAAGTGCGAATCTCTGACCACGGTTACGAAGAGTTGTCGGTCGACGGTTTGCTTGCCCGTGAGGTACTGAAAGGTGTTCCTGACGCGGTCCTTCTGGAAGATTACCCAGCGTTTCCGAAGGGGCCGTGTGTTCTTGTGTTACAGAAGGACAGGTGTGACCAACCCATTCACGTGGTCTGGGGCATCCCCAAGGGGCACGACAAGCCAGCGGTACTTGTAACAGCCTATCGGCCCGACCCGGACTTATGGGAAGACGGTTGCTTGAGGAGACGAAAATGAAGAGCAGAAATAGAACCAAATTGGTCCACGAAGGCCAGTATGTCGCCGAGGTGGAGGTGGAACTTCTGGAGGCAGAAGGCGCGTGGTCTCCCTATCTCTCTGTGGAAGATGCTTACAAACTGGACGATATTCGGGAAGCACTTCGTGCGGGAAACATCATTGCTGCTTCAAAGCACAGTAAGGTGTATACACTGACACCGGTTGCATCGTAGGCTCCAACCTTACTGCGACAGAAACCGGGGGAGTTGAAGGATGGTCGTTCTTTTGGAGGCCTCTTTCTGGCACGGTGTATGACAATCGTAACTTTAAAGCTGATATCCAGCGAAACGTACTGTCTTCAGCATGAATCCTAACCACAGGACAGTCCACACGATGACCTCACGACGCAGTTTCCTGAAAAATATAACCATGGCCGGGCTGGCGACGACCCTGTTGCCCCGCGTGGGCTATAGCCAGTCCGCGAAGCCCAACTTCCTCTTCATCCTCGCCGATGACCTGGGTTGGAAAGATTTGGGCTGCTATGGTTCCACCTTCTACGAAACCCCCAACTTGGACCGCCTCGCAGCGACGGGCATGCGCTTTACGAATGCCTACGCGGCCTGTCCCGTGTGCAGCCCCACCCGTGCCAGCATCCTGAGCGGGAAATACCCGGCACGCATGGCGACCACCGATTGGTTTGGCGCGCCCCAGCCCGACACCGCCCATAAGCACCGGGGGACACGGGATAAGCCGCTCCTGCCCGCGCCCTACATACCCCAGTTACCCTTGGAGGAAGAGAGCCTCGCCGAAGCGCTCAAGGGTGGGGGCTACAGTACTTTTTTTGCCGGGAAATGGCATTTAGGCGACACCGGCTTCTTTCCGGAAGACCAGGGCTTCGATGTGAACAAGGGCGGGCACCACCGGGGCAGTCCGCCTGGTGGATACTTTGCGCCCTATAAAAACCCCAAGCTCCATGACGGTCCCGAGGGCGAACATCTTCCTGACCGCCTCGCCCGTGAGACGAACATCTTTATCGACGAACACCGGGCCGCGCCCTTTCTCGCCTATCTGTCTTTTTATTCCGTCCATACGCCGTTGCAGGCGCGGGATGACCTGATCAAGAAGTATGAGGCCAAAAAAGCGGCGTTGGGCGACAAGCTCCCCGTCTGGGGGAAGGAAGGTCCGCGTAAACTTCGGTTGGTGCAGGAACATGTTGTTTACGCGGGTATGGTGGAAGCCATGGATGCCGCCGTGGGCACGGTGCTGGACCATCTCGACCAACTCAACATTGCCGACAATACCATTGTTATCTTCATGTCGGACAACGGTGGTCTGTCCACCTCGGAAGGCCATCCCACCTCCAACCTGCCCCTCCGTGCGGGCAAGGGCTGGCTCTACGAAGGGGGCATTCGCGAACCCATGATTATTCGCGGTCCCGGCGTGACGAAGGCGGGCAGCGTGTGCGATACCCCCGTAACCAGCACGGACTTTTATCCCACCATGCTCGAAATGGCAAGCTTGCCGCCGAAGCCCGAGCAGCATGTTGATGGGGTGAGCCTTCTTCCTTTGCTCCGGGGCGGCACAACGCTGGAGCGGGATGCCCTCTACTGGCACTATCCCCACTATGGCAATCAAGGTGGAACGCCCGGCGCTGCCATACGCGAGGGAGACTGGAAGCTCATCGAGTATTTCGACGACAAGCCCGTGGAACTGTTCAACCTCGCAAACGATGAAGGCGAACAGAAGAACCTTGCCGATGCAATGCCCGAACGGGTGGCGCACTTACGGGGCAAACTGGATGCCTGGCACAAAGAAGTGGGCGCACGATTCCCAACCCCCAACCCAAACGCGAAACCGGGGTGACAGCGGTTGCTCAGGGACTGACGCACCCACGTCACCGCCGTGAAGCACAGACCGTGTCGGTTGGCAGAATTTCTTTGACCCAGTGAAGACCACTTCGCAGGGTGTGGCTGTCCCGCCGTTTGTCACGCGAGACCGATGTCAACCTTGCCAACGATGAGGCAGCGACGCGCATCAAAGTTCCTCTGGGGATGAGCGTGCGTCAGCCCCTGAGAATCCGGTGCTGGATGTCAATTCCTACCTTACTCCGCCCCAAACACCATGTTGCTCTACCACACACCAAGGCCTGCCCGGAAATGTCTCCGAGCAGGCCCTGATCATGTTGTCTCAACGGACGATAGTTGGCCATCCGTTCGTTGTTTTTTCTATGGCTAGACGGAAAGATCGAAGCGATCAAGATTCATGACCTTGGCCCACGCGGCCACGAAGTCCTGGATAAACTTCTCCTGGGAGTCTTCCGATGCGTAAACTTCGGCGATGGCCCGGAGCTGGGAGTTCGATCCAAAGACCAGGTCAACGTCGCTGGCGGTCCACTTCACCTTGCCTGTTTCGCGATCACGTCCCTCAAAAAAGTACTCGCATTGGGGAGACTTCTTCCACTCGGTGCTCATGTCGAGCAGGTTCGCAAAGAAGTCATTGGTCAACGTCCCGGGTTGCTTCGTAAAGACACCAAGTTCGGGGAATCCGGCGTTGGTATCCAAGACCCGCATACCGCCGATAAGCACGGCCATCTCGGGAGCGCTGAGCGAGAGCTGGTTTGCCCGATCGATCAGCAACTCTGCTGCCGGTCGGTCGAGCTCGCGGGCATAGAAGTTACGGAATCCGTCCGATTTCGGTTCAAGCACGGCGAATGATGCCACATCAGTCATCTCCTGCGAGGCATCGGTGCGCCCGGCCGAGAAGGGAACCTGGACATCGTGCCCGGCTTTCTTCGCCGCTTCTTCGACGCCTGCACACCCGCCCAACACAATCAGATCGGCGAGCGAGACTTTCTTACCACCGGACTGCGCGCTGTTGAAATCTTGTTGAATTTTCTCCAGCGTCTGCAAGACCTTGGCAAGTTCGGCCGGTTCGTTAACGTCCCAGTCCTTTTGCGGTGCGAGGCGAATCCGCGCCCCGTTTGCGCCACCGCGCTTGTCGGAGTCACGGAATGTTGAAGCCGAGGCCCAGGCGGTCGAGACCAATTGGGAAACCGACAGCCCCGAAGCGAGGATCTTATTTTTAAGAGCCGCGATATCCCGCTTGTTGACTAATTTATGATCGACCGCCGGGACGGGATCTTGCCACAACTGCGCTTCGGGTACCAGCGGGCCGAGGCACCGCACGTAGGGGCCCAAGTCACGATGGGTCAGTTTATACCACGCCTTGGCGAAGGCGACTTCGAATTCTCTCGGGTTCTCGAAGAATCGTTTTGAAATCTTCCCATAGATAGGGTCCATCTTCAGGGCCATGTCCGTCGTGAACATGATTGGCGCGTGGGACTTTGACTTATCGTGGGCATCTGGCACGGTTCCGTCGCCCGCGCCGTCTTTGGGAACCCACTGCTGGGCACCTGCCGGGCTTTTTACCAACTCCCATTCGTAGGCGAATAGAT
>JAJRPE010000123.1 GCA_024280935.1 Candidatus Hydrogenedentota bacterium | reverse complement strand
GTCAATGGCCAGGTTGTTTATGTCCACGAAGAGTGCGGGCTGTTTTGCATCCACATAGGGTGTGATGCCCACGGTGGCGGGTGTGTCTTGTGTGACGAGCAAGGGCACAATCACCCCCCGTGCCGTGCGCAGATGGGCCGCCATGGATGCCGCAAGCGCGGGTCGTTCCTCCGCTTGCAGATAGTACGTCATGCCCACGTTTTCGTCGATGTGATGGATCCCGGATGGGTCCAGTCGGGCATGGATCGGCCCTTTGTCGCGAAGGGCATAGTTATCGCTTTCGCCCCCACGATTTCCACTGTCGCCCGTAACAATCAAGCGTCCTCCCTGGGCAATCCAGGCTTGCAAAACAGCAATCTCTTTCTCTTCGATGGCCGAAGCATGGGGGATGATAAGTAGATCCAGCCCCGCCAGGGTTGTGGCGCTCAGCTTCCATTCAGGCACGGGTACGTAAGGTTCGTGTAGATCGTGAAGGGCCGTGGCCCAGCCATAGTAGCCAAACTGATGCGGACGATGATTGAAGTCAAAAAAACCGCCGGGTGTCATGAAGGCCAGCAGCGAGGAGGCGGAATAGTAAATTCCTGTTCGTGCGACAGGGATACGCTGACCAAAATACTCTCGCGCCTCACCGACAAAACGAAAGAACTCCTGGTAGGCCTGCGCATCGCCCAGCACACGCGGCAGATCGGGATGGGGCATGGGGAGGGCGCAGGCGGCGAGCATTTCATAGGCCATGACGCGGGTCAGGTTCGCGTTCCGTTGGTAGGTCGCATAGTCTCCATCCACGTAGGGCCAGATGTTGACCAGACGGCTTCGGGCATGAACCTGTGCCAGCCGATAGCGCACCGAATGACGGCCCAAAGGTGGGAGCATGAGGCCCCGGCTGCCCGCATCGAGTGCGAAACCAGCGGAGGATTCGGTGCTCACCATGTCGAGTTCACCCCGGACCCAGCCCAGGCTCAAACCGGGAATATCGTTGCCCGCAATGAGGAAATCGGGCTTGCCCACGGATTCGGCAGCGGCCCGCATACGATGGTCATAGGCTGTAAGTGCCTTGGTCCCCTGTTGTCGTTTGAAGATAACGTAGGCGTGCCACAGATCATGGTTAAGCCAGCGCTTGTCCCGCCATTTGGGATCGCGCAGGTTGGTGTCGTCGCCGCCCCAGTCGCGGACCTGTTGCCGGAAGGCCGTGCGCACATCGAAGCTGTCCACCTCATCCACCCCCATGGCGGACAGGGCAGTCGCATCGAAGTGCGCCTTCAGGTAGCCGCGAAACAGGGCTACAGACCAGTCGCCAAAACCCCGCTCGATGGGCCGCTGGTTGAAGCTGTCCCAGGGACTAAAGTTATCGCTCCACATGCCATCGGCACCATGGGCCGCCGCATAGCGCACCGCCGCTTCGTCCAAATCGAGCCAATGGGGACAAGCGCTGTCTTTCTGCATGAGGGCCACCCCGACATAGTCATCGCCTATTTTTAAGAGGCCGGTGTGGGGTCCATTTTCCTGGACCGCAGGACTGGCCCGATGGGCCTCAAAGGAGATTGCGCCCAGAATGTTTTTTGAGCAGCCCGCGTCGAAGGCGCGGTGATTCATGGGATTGGCGGGATCGCCCGCATAGCCTGTGGCGATACGGCCGTCCGGGTAACGCATGGGCGGGCCGCCATATACCGGATGAGTACGCGTGTAGGGCCGCGCTTCCGGAAGATCATCGAACCAACTGTGGGCGCCCGCCCAATAGACCGGGTCATCCTTATAGTTTTTCCAATTCCAGTGCGTGGCGGATGGGCGGGGTTTTTCGGTATTCAGTTGAGAATCGGGGATCGCCACGACGACACAATAGGACTGGCCGAAGGTCTCAAAGTACGTGATCATGCGACCACCCTGTGCATGAATACCCTCGGCGGTTTTGGGACGGTTCAGTATGACTTGGCCCCAGATGCCCCAGGTGGGTGCATTGAGACCGCCCGAAAAAACGACATCCGCATCGTAGGTCTTCAGGTAGTCGGCCTTGCCTTGGACAATGCGGGGGTAGTTGTCCCACCAGGGCTGCTCGGCGGTGGCGACGGACAGGGGAATGAGGAGCAGGGACAGGAGGAGCAGGGAGCGAAGGTGTTTCATCGGACAGGAACTTCCAAAGGGTCGTTTTGTGTTGCCAGTATAGCAGGCGGGTGGCTGCCCGGCACGATGCAATTCTGTCCGCAGGGCAGTCACGAAAATAAGCCACGAGAATAAGCTTGCAATTTCCAAGCAATTGTGGATAATAAACTCCATAATATTGTGGGGAAACTATGATGCCTTGCCGATCTTGGGGCTTCGTGCGTTTCTGAATGGACCGGGGATAACACACTTGGAAGGGAACTATGTCATGTCAAGAAGCACTCTGTTGATAACGCGATTCGCCTACTCGGGGCTTGCTCTCATTTTTATTGCGGGGATCTTCCTGCAGGGGTGCCCCCCGCCGGAACCCACCCTAAGTGAGACCGCCGGGAGTCTGAGCGATGGATTCACGGAAGCGGATACCAACATGGATGGACGTTTGTCATTTCTAGAGGCGGCAACGGCAAACACCTCACTGACCGCAGCCCAATTCACCGACATGGATACCGACGGTGATGAATTCCTTTCCACAGCGGAACTGGAAGCGGCTATCGCCACAGGTGGTGAAGGCGAGGGTGAAGGCGAAGGCGAGGGTGAAGGTGAAGGCGAGGGTGAAGGCGAGGGTGAAGGCGAAGGCGAAGGCGAAGGCGAGGGCGAAGGCGAGGGTGAAGGCGAAGGTGAAGGTGAAGGTGAAGGCGAAGTGCTCATCAAGACCAAAATCCTCATTGGACTCAGCGGGAGGATCGAGGTGGGCGACGATCTCATCGTCTACGGCCTCGGCTCGGGCGACAGTCCGGTGTTCAGTGACGGCATGGACGCAGGCATTGCCTATTTCACGCCCTCCGAACAAATGCCTCCCGCAGAAGATACCGTGCTCGAAACGGGTACGCTCATACCCAATAGTGACCAACTCTTCGATGAGAGGAATTTCGTCGTCGCGGGCAAGAAAGTAGCCTTGGTCCAGACCAACAGAACCATGTCAATTTTCGACACCGCCACCGCCACGCTGTCGGACATATCGCCGAATAGCATCACCTTGCATGAATTTGACAACCTCCCTCTCGTGGCCGATGGCGATCTCGTCGTTACAATCAACGATGATACTGAAGTGACCGATGGGCGGATACTCAAGGTTATCGACCTCAGCGCTGCGGATCCTACGTTCATTGGCTTCCCGAACACACTCGAAGGCAGTGATCGCTGGGATATGGTCGCGATAGATGCGGGCGCCTCTCGCTTGGTCGGCTTGGGCGGCGGCAATATCCACGTCTTCGATATCAGCAATCCCGAAACGCCGCCTGTCGTTTACGATTTCGGATTGACTGATAAGCAGAGCGCTGGCACGGTGAGTGAGGAAACCCAGATGCAGTTGGACGGTGATTACCTCCTCATTCACGACGTGGCGGATTTCGACCCTGAAGTGGTTTTGGTGAATCTCACCGACGGAACCGTCACCCCCTTCGATTTCAGCAACACTGCCGATGGAACACCTCTCGCTTTGCAAGGCGGTAGTTTCGCCTATTCCTCCTTCAGTGTAGATGCCGACCGCGAAAACGCGGGTGCCGGGCCTGCAAGCTACCGCGCTGCCATCGGCACCGTGGCCAATGCACCCAGCGCCACCCGAGCCGCGCAGTTCGACAAGTACCCGTTCCGAACCTCGAACGTCGATTTGGCCAGCTTCGATCAGGACACCTGTTTACAAGGAGATCGTGCGAATATTGGCTATGGCTCATCGGTCTGCATCACACCCGACGGCCAACGTTGGTTCCTTGCCGGGTATGTGGACATAGACAACAGCTCCGACCAGCTCCAAATGAGCACTGGTGGTGCCTTTATCGACTTCGAGGATCCCGAAGGCTCGACAGCGTTCGGCAGCGTGATGGCGTCCGAGGTTAAGTGTTCCAGCACCACGGTCGTGTTTCGCACCCTGCGTTCATTGCCAGACACGGGCTGTATAACCGATGACACCCAGTACATTGGGTTCATTGTCATCGACCGTATCGTCGATTAGACCAGCACAGTCACAAAGTGGCGGGGTCACGCTCCAGCGTGGCCTCGCCTCTCTTTTTTACACCCGACAGAGTACATACCCTGCCACCCGCTATTTCGCCGCCAAGGGCACCGGCTCGGCATTGCCGTTGGCTATGTAAAGGATTAGATCGCGACCGGAAGCCTTGTACCGGGAGATGCTGGCAATGTGGTGGGCGGAATCGACGATCTGCCGCGTTGCGAAGTCTTGTGCCGCCGCTTGGGTATCGAAAATCTCGATGTTGATATTGTCGTAGGCGGCGTATTCTTCGTGAAGTTCCTGGGTCAGGGCCACCACATCAGTTTTGGTACTGCGGGGCGGCACGACACCGGCCATCCCGATAAGGGTGGAGGCGTTGTTGCCCAATTCCGCAACGACTTCCGGGCTGCGTCCCCATTCGTCGACCACGGTGAAGGAAAAGGGTTCGGGCGGGGCTTCGGGCAGGGGTGCCGGTTGGGGCGGAACGGGATTGATTGCCGCGAATTCGGCGGGCATGGGCACGGACATTCCCGGTTGCGGCACAGCGGCAGGGTTGCCGTAGGCGACTACCTGCTGCTGCTCCAGGGCGCTACGCAACATGCGCACCTCGTTTTCCAAGGAAATAACGCGCCCGATAACGCCTTGCTCAATCATATCGCGCAAAAGACGGATATCCTCTCGAAGACGATTGATCTCCACCGTTTCGATGGAGTGGGTTGCGGGAAGAGGGTTTGGGACAGGCTGCGCGGGCGCGAGATCCGCCGGGGCCGCCTCCTGGAGGGCGAAAGCCACCTGCTCTGCCGCCCAATCGATCCAAAGTACGCCCGAGGAGGGGGAAGGGGCTTCCGCCTGAATGCCGGGGGCGAACATTATGCCGGCAAAGGCCATCGTGGCGGCGATAAGGGTGTGGGGCTGTAAAAATCGGAACATGGGCTTGGGCGGTCCTCTTGAAGTCTGGAAAAACCTGCGGGCTAAGTATAGCAACGAAAGAGGCACCGGTTTTAGTGACAACGCCGCCCATACTTTGTGGAGTATATGATGGGGCCGAAGAAACAACGGGTTATTATTGCCTGTTGGAGATGTTTCCATGCACGGGCAAGGGCTATCGCCCCTTGTCCGTGGCACCCGTAGCAGTCTGTGAACGCTTACGAAGAAAGAAACACGTCGGGTGCCACGGGTAGGCCTCTCAGGGCTTACCCGTGTGCTTCCTGCGGTCAAGGGAAACTATCCAGATCCAGAGGCTGCGGCTCTGCACGGGTAAACCCTGGCGGGCCTACCCGTGGCACTCGCAGCGGTGATTTATGGAGGAGGGGCTTGGGTTTTGTTGAGGTCGCTTGTTTGTCTTCCGTTCTGCACAGGCCCCATTTGCCTGACCTATAATCTTGAGGAGGGAGATATTTCACTTTCAACCCCGTCATGCGCTAAAATACCTGCTTCGTCGGGGTGCCTCCGTACCCTGATCCCCTGAATTTCCTACGTTGTATCCCCCTTACCTGGTGCCCGAAGCGCATTGGAGAAATTACGATGAGTGACACCATAGAAACCTTTGAATTCCAGACCGAAGCACGGCAGCTACTCGATTTGATGATCCACTCGGTCTATTCCAACAAAGACATTTTTCTGCGCGAGCTGATCTCGAACAGTTCCGACGCCTTGGACAAGCGGCGCTTCGAGGCGCTGAAAAACCCCGAACTGCTCCCCGAGGGCACGGAACTCCGCATCTTCATCGAGGTGGATACCGAGGCGCGGACCCTTTTCATTCGCGACAACGGCATTGGCATGACCCGGGACGAGGTCCAGGACCTGATCGGCACCATTGCCAAGTCGGGCACCAAAGAGTTCATCGAGAAGATCAAGAAAAACAAGGAAGAAAGCGCCAGTGCCGAGCTAATCGGCCAGTTCGGTATCGGCTTCTATTCGAGCTTTATCGCTGCGGACCGCGTAACACTGCTGACCCGCAAGGCCGGTGAAGAGTCCGCGACCCGTTGGGAATCCACCGGCGATGGCACCTATACGATGGAAGATGCCGAGCGCGACGAACCCGGCACCACGGTGACCCTTCATCTGAAGGATACCGATGCCGAAGACGGCATGAACGACTATACCCAGGAATGGCAGATTCGCCAGGTCGTCAAGCAATACTCCGATTTTGTGGCCTACCCCATCCAGATGGACATTGAGCGCAAGGAAGTGGAGAAAGACGACGAGGGCAAGCCCGTCGAAGGGGCCGAAGAAAAAACCGTCGTCACCACCGAAACGCTGAATTCCATGAAGGCCCTCTGGCTTCGTGACAAAAAAGACGTAACGGACGACGAGTACAACGAATTCTACAAGCACATCACCCACGATTGGACCGACCCGGCGTCGCGCATCCAGGCCAAGATTGAAGGCACGCTGGAATACACCCTGCTCCTCTACGTGCCCGGCAAAGCCCCCATGGATCTCTACTACGGGGGCGTTCGTCACGGGGTAAACCTCTACGTGAGGCGCGTCTTCATCATGGACGACTGCAAGGAACTGCTCCCCGAGTACCTCCGCTTCATTCGCGGCGTGGTGGATTCGGAAGATCTCTCCCTCAATATTTCGCGTGAAATCTTGCAGCAGGACCGCCAAATCGAGCGGATGCGCAAGGGCATCGTCAGCAAGGTGCTCGGCTTTCTGCGCACCCAGTACAAAAAGGACAAGGACGAATTCATTGCCCTCTGGAACGAGTTTGGCCGTGTCCTCAAGGAGGGCATCTTCCAGGATCGCGAGAATCAGGAAGCCATCCTCGACCTGTGCCTCTTCAACTCCACCCACAGCAAGGAGGAGTTCACGAACCTCGCCGAGTACATTGAGCGCATGAAAGAGGGCCAAGAGGCCATCTACTACATGACGGGCGAGTCCCGTGCGAAGATTGAAGAGTCGCCCCACTTGGAGAGCTTCCTCGACAAGGGCTACGAAGTCTTGATTCTCTCTGATCCGGTGGACGAAATCTGGTGCCAGCAGATCTTCAACCACAAGGAGGTCGAGTTCAAGTCCGTCAGCAAAGGCGCGGTGGAACTGGGCACGGAAGAAGAGAAAAAGGAAGCCGAGGAACAACGCAAGGAGAAAGAGAAGGAGTACAAATCCCTTCTTGAGTGCCTGCAGGGCAAACTCGACGAGCATGTGAAGGAAGTGCGCCTTTCCAGCCGCCTGACCAGTTCAGCGGCCTGTCTCGTCACCGACGGTGCGGACCTCACGCCCCAATTGGAGCAGATGATGAAGCAGATGGGCCAGGACGTGCCCACCTCCAAGCGCATCCTGGAGCTCAATCCAAGCCATGCCATCCTGAACAAGCTTCATGACATCTTTGAAGCCAATGCCGAGGATCCGCAGTTGGACGACTACGCCCAGCTCATCCATGGCCAGGCCGTGTTGGCGGAAGGCGGTGACCTGCCCAACCCCGGTACCTTCAGCAAACTCATCGCCGACCTGATGGTGAAGGCCGGATAAGGCGGAAGCACACTCACTTAGGAATTTGATCGAAATTACTTTGCCAAGTTCCTTTGAAGTATGACCAGTTTGCCCCTGTACTTTCGAAGCGCTATCGCCCCGAAGGGGCAAAACAGGTTAGCCCAGGGCAACGCCCTGGGTTGTGGAATACACATTTCACACCAAGCCCTGAAAGGGCGGCACAGTGGTCGTGATGAACTGCTATTACGCCCTTTCAGGGCTTTCTTTGTGGTGTGCTTTTTTCCCAGGGCGTTGCCCTGGGCTAACCTGTTAAGGCCTTTCAGGCCGAACCTTCCAAGTAGGGATTGAGAATAATCTCGCACAACGCTTTTTTGTACCAATGCCCCGCACGTCTGAAAACTCGACTATTTTAATTTGGTCAGAATCCTTACCAAAGCCCCGGGAGTCTCCCGGGGCTTTTTTGTGCATAGGTCGGAGATTTGTCTTTTTATTGGAGCCACATGGAATCAAGGAACTTGGAATGCAGAAATTCTGAACCCTGGGGCAAAATCAGCCAAATGAGCACCATATTATTCAGAAAGACGGTTACCCAGAACGCCATCTGAAAGGACCGCTTGCTCGACTTGTGGCGGAGCAGCTTTTGTGCCATCAGCGCACCGGGCCAGCCACCAACGAGACCATATAGATGCAAGGTGCTTTCTGATGTCCGCCACCGGTCATTCTTTGCCGCCGACTTATCAAGTGCGTATGCCACGAAGGCCACGATACTTGCAATCAGGTAGAGTCCGGGGACGACAATGGGAAGTCTTCCCGTTATGGTCAACCCTGCAAGGAGAATCAGAAACAGCACGGCGAAAGCGCTTGCGAAATTTCCACGTTTACCCCATTGAGCATTTGGCAGACCCTCACCGGCACGTGCCACCATCTCTGCCCGCGTACGACCACTCGAATCCGTAGCGAGTTCGTAGGTCACACTCTCATTGCCGACCGGGCGGCGATTTTTATTGGTGAATGCCTTAACGTGAACAAAGACCTGCGGACCACCATTGTTCGGCGTGATGAATCCGTAGCCTTGATCGTCCTTCCAATTCGTTATTTTGCCCGCATGGCGCATCTGAGTTCCTTCAATTTCAGCGTGAGATTCACGACAGGATAGCCGTTGACGACTGCCATTACAAGGGGCATGTTCTGGAAAGCATACGTGCATAGATGTCACCCCCTGCAGAATTCGTAAGCGCCCACGGGATGGACGACCTTAGCAATAGGAGACAAGCTCCGGGTGCCACGGATAGGCCTCTCAGGGCTTACCCGTGCGGAAACATGGGAGCGACCGAAAACTTTCTCTTTGTCCGTCGAACATATTTTTCAAGCACGGGCAAGGGCTATCGCCCCTTGTCCGTGGCACCCGACGGTCTTTTTTAGGGCCAGAATAACACGGGTCGTAAACGAGTAATGGTTTTTCAGTCGCTTGCCTGCTTAGAAGCCCCGTTGGACTGAACGCGTGGCGCTTAAAAGGACGGTTACGAATAGCAGTCGTGCCGCGCGATCCCCAAAAGGCGAGTCTTAACGAGTCCTGACGGGTTCGTGCGCTGGCGTGAAGCAAGAGACATCTGGGGCTATAAGAATAAGGCAGTCGCGCCCCCTGCCCAAAGTGCTTTGGGCGCTTTACGGTGCCGTTGCCTCAAACGCACGAACCGGCTGAGACCGGATCGCGCGGCACGTCCAACAGGATTGATGGGCGTGTAATGTCGATTTGGCGCGTGCGATGCTACGGCGAAGCCGTTTAGTTCAACACTTACAGGAATTCTTTCCGTGCCTCCCCGTGCCCATCCCGTGCCCATCCCGTGCCCCCACGCTAGCCCCTGTGATAAAATATCCGGCGGAGGTATCCCCTTGAAAAACTATGGAATCGGTGAGGCGCTGGATGTGTTGGTGATCGGCGCAGGTCCTGCGGCGCTGGGCACCCTCCACGAAGCCCAAGCGATGGGCTTGCGGGCGGTAGCTATCGATAAAGGTCCCGTTTGTGGTGCCCTGTTAAAGCACCCCACCTACATGCGCTGGTTCTCCACCACCGACAAACTTGAGTTGGCGGGCTTTCCCCTGCTCATCAACGAAAAGAACCCGACACGCCGGGAGTATCTCCAATACTGCCGTGCCTTCGTCAATTATTTTGGTCTGGAAGTGGTCACCTATCGCGAGGTGGTTGCCATCGTCAAAGCGGATGACATCTTCAATGTAACCGCACGGGACATGTATGGCCGCGATGCCACCTGGCAGGCCCGCAACGTGGTTTTTTCCACCGGCTTCTACGACAGTCCCCGCGCACTGGAGGTGCCCGGAGCCGATTTGCCCAAGGTGACCCATCGCTATTCGGAAACCCATTTCTACGCGGACCATGACGTGATGGTCATTGGCGCGGGTTCGTCGGCGGCAGAAATCGCGCTGGAACTCTTCCGTGCGGGCACGAACGTGACGGTGGTCATGCGCAGTGACCGGTTCCACACCAAATATTGGGTGGAGCCTGATATTGAAAACCGCATTAAAGAAGGGTCCATCCACGCCTATCGCAAATGCGAGATCGTCGAGATTCGGATGGACGATGTATTGCTCAAGACCGAAAAGGGCGAAGAAGTGGCGGTGCCCAACGATTTTGTGCTGGCCATGACCGGCTACGAACCCGATACCAGCCTGTTGGAAAGCACCGGCGCGGAAGTGGAGCAAACCACGGGCAAGCCCGTGCTGACAGAAGCCCATGAAACGACCGTGCCGGGTATTTATGTGGCCGGCACTCTCTGCGCAGGCTGAGAATCCAACGTGGTCTTCGTGGAGAACAGCCGCGCCCATGGCCCGGCGATTATTGGACATATTGTCCAACAGCGCAGGGCGATTTCGCCGTAAGAAGGTTTCAACACCGTGGACGCTGTGGATCGAGTGTGTTGTCCACATCGTCCACTCAGTCCACTATGTCCACAGTGACTTGTAAACGACCTTTAAGGAGTTATCGACCATGGAAGAACGTGCCTGGACCGTCTATCTGGCGGGCGAGATTCACAGCAACTGGCGCAAGGAACTCACCGACGCGACCATCAAGGCCGACCTGCCGGTGGACTACAACACGCCGGTCCTTGACCATGGTGCGAGCGACGACTGCGGTGTGGCTATCCTCGGGAATGAATCCAGTGATTTTTGGAAAGACCACAAGGCCGCGAAAATTAACGCGATTCGCACCCGGACCCTGATTCAGGAAGCCGACTTGGTTATCGTAAAATTCGGAGACCAATACCGCCAGTGGAACGCGGCCTTCGATGCGGGTTTTGCGGTAGCCAACGACAAGCCCCTCATTACGCTTCATGACCCGATGTTAAACCACGCCCTGAAGGAAATCGACGCGGCGGCACTGGCGGTGGCGGAGACAACCGAGCAGGTGATCCAGATCTTGGGTTATGTCATCGACGGCACTCTACCGCGTTAGATAGATGAGCCTCGACGAGGCACGGCAACAATAAAGTAGGACAGCCGTCCCGCCTGTCAAGACAGGCGAGACGCCTGTCCTACATTTAGAGACGACTGTGCCACCCTTTACAACAGGAGACCGTCCATGCGTTGGCATATTATCGAAGGCGAAGCAGGGTGTGAGTTTGCCGTGGCCCACCAATGTACGGCGGTCATCGTTGATGCGCTCCGTGCGAGCGCCACGGCGGCCATGCTTTTTGAGGCTGGGGCCACATCCATACTCGCCGTGCGCGATGTGGCGGATGCGCTGCGCGCCAAAGAACAGCAACCCGATGCCCTGCTCTACGGGGAGCGTGGGGGCATTCCGCCCGAGGGCTTTGATTTTGGCAACAGTCCCCGGGAGGCGCATCACGCTGCGGGGAAATCGGTCATCTTT
>JAJRPE010000122.1 GCA_024280935.1 Candidatus Hydrogenedentota bacterium | reverse complement strand
GGCTTCAAGCATCGCCCCCAATATCTCGCCAAGTGCGGTGAAACCTATTCGTCTGAATGGTTCTGGTCGAAGGTATGGCACTGCCTCAATGTGGACCCCGAGGTTTTTTCCGCCGCCCACAGTTGGCTGGAGTGCGCGGACTATATCCCGGCGGTTTTGGCCGGAGTAACGGACCCCGTCAAGGTCGTGCGGGGCGTCTGCGCGGCGGGCCACAAGTGCCTCTATTGCGACGATTGGGGCGGGCTGCCCGACAAGGAATTCCTCGCCATGCTCGACCCCAAGCTCGCGAATTTACGGGATCGTTTATTCGACAAGGCCTACGACGGTGCAACCCCAGCGGGCACTCTATGCGCCGAATGGGCCGCGAAACTGGATCTCCCCGAAGGCATCCCCCTGACCGTGGGCGCCATTGATGCCCACCTCGGTGCCGTGGGTGCGGGTGTACAACCCGGTGTGCTGGTGAAAATCATGGGCACCTCCACCTGCGACTGCACCGTGGCCCCCAACACGGAAACCCTCAAGGACATCCCCGGAATCTGCGGCATCGTCGACGGCTCCATTCTGCCCGGCCATTACGGCCTCGAAGCGGGTCAATCCGCCGTGGGCGACATCTTCAAATGGTTTGTCGAGACCGTGTGCAAGGGCGATGACGCCCTCCACATCACCCTTACCGAAGAGGCCGCGAAGCAGAAGCCCGGCCAGTCCGGCCTTCTCGCCCTCGACTGGAACAACGGCAACCGCTCTCTCCTGGTGGACCCCAAGTTGACCGGCGTGATTCTCGGCCAAACCCTCTACACGACCCAGGCCGATATTTACCGCGCCCTCATTGAGGCGACCGCCTTCGGTGCCCGCGCCATCATCGAGCGCTACAAGGAATACGGCGTGCCGACCGACCGAATCATCTGCTGCGGCGGCCTCGCGGAAAAGAACGCCATGCTCATGCAGATTTACGCCGACATAACCGGCTGCACCATGCAGGTATCCGCCTCCGAACAAACCTGCGCCCTTGGCGCGGCTCTCGGTGCCGCCGTTATCGCGGGCGCAGAAAAAGGCGGCTACGCCAACTATGTGGATGCCCAGAAGGCAATGACCGGTGTGAAGGACGTGCAATACACGCCCGACGCGGCAAACAGCAAGGCCTACGACGAACTCTACGCCCTCTACATGCAAGTACACGATGCCTTCGGCGGGGTCAACAAGTCCGCCGACCTCTCGGGGGTAATGAAGACCCTGATAGCCCTCAAGGAGCGGAATAAACGGGTAATAAATGGTTCGTCAGGTTCACTAAACCTCCAATGAAGATTGAGGATGACACAGTTAAACGTCGACAGCGCTTGTCGGTGGTGTTCTATAGGGAAATACGGCATGAATTCTAGTCTTGGGCTTGGACTTATTCTTTCAGGCATCATGGCCGTTGTTGCGATGCAAGGATGTGGGGTGAACGAGGATTCCGGGGAACTCTCTATATATTCGAGTGAAACGTCCGTGGGAACCGTCGCCAAGCGAGTTTTCCTAGATGAGAATGGTCGGGATTGGAAAGTAATTCACTACAGGAGGCGCTGGCCTTCGGCGAATGGGAAATATTCCCCAAGGCCTCGGAAAAAATTAGAGTCGCTTGGGGAAAAAGATTTGGAAGCAGTGCTTATCCGCATACGTCTTTACGATGAGATGGGGCGGGTACGACGGGTAGAAAACCGTAGTCCGGAGATGGTGCTCCTCGGGACTTGGGATACACTCTATTCTGGCGATGCTAAAACCAGCGTTCATCGCACGTCTGTCGGAATTCGAACGTACGAGGTCAGGCGAATCCCAGGTCGAGAAGTCTCCCATCTGTATTTTGATGATTCGGGCGAACGACTTGTCGCTCTAAAGGGTCTCCTGCCAGATGATGTGGATCTTGCCGATGGTTGGGGAGAAGATACGGGCGGGCTCGCATGTGGAATTGGAGTCAACCGGCCTCAAGGAACTCTCGGCGATATTAGTGTTAGCGTTACGATAAATAACCGGACAGGGCATGATGCAGATATTGTCTCTTGCCGTGCGTATCATGTGCTTCAAGTGGAGCTCAGGAATGCAGGAAACTCCATCGTGCAGCAGGACGTTGAGAAACTTTCCGAGCGGGATGCTTACCTGACGCGTATTAATTCATATGCAAAGGAAAACATGCAAACGTTAAGGCCAAATTGTGCGGCAACGTATGAAAATTTTGAGCTGGGCGACTGGTATAGCGATCTTCCGGCTGACACGTACTATCTGACGGTTAAACGGCGTGCGGCAGAAAAGGGGTTTGTCTTGACATCAAATACACTCAAGCTGGCAATCCAGGACAGCGGGGCTACATGAGGCAACTAACACGCGGTTGATTGAATACAAGGCTTCTTTCGGGATTCGCCCTGTTTATGATGGTGACAGTGGGTGTGTCCGTAATTCTCCCTTTCGAATAGTTCTTGGTGCTTTGGACGAAATCCAGCATTCTAACTCGCTACTCGAAATGTGTCCGTTCCGTGGTATCCTACAAGGAGACGCCGCGTGCTGTTCCCGAGGATGCCATGGAAAAGAAAAGCGTATATGTCGAGACTTCGGTCATCTCCTACTTGACCGCCCGCCCGCCGAGAGAACTCGTCGCGGCAGCTTGGCAGGCTGAGACGATTTTATGGTGGGAAACGCAGCGCGGCAAGTTTGATTTGTGCGTATCCTCGCTGGTCCTGGAGGAGATTGGCCGGGGAGACAGTACGGCGGCGGCGAAACGCTTGGAAGCGCTCGTTGGCGTTCCGCTGCTTGAAGTCAATCAAGAGGTTTTCGCCTTGGCGGATTCTCTTGTCCAGCCAACGGCCATTCCTGGAAAGGCATTCGATGACGCGCTTCACGTGGCCGTTGCTGCGGTATACGGAATCGACTACTTGCTCACTTGGAATTGTCGGCACATCGACAATGCGGAAATCAAGCCGAAGATACGTATGATTTGCGGTAATTGCGGTTACTTCTGTCCAGAGATTTGCACGCCGTCAGAACTAATGGGAGACACCGATCATGCCTGACGAAATTATCGAAGAATTATGGCGCATAAAAGATGCCATCGCGCAAGAGCATAACTATGATTTTAGACGCTTGGCTGCTACGTTGAAAAAACACGAGACTTCCGGTGCGCCAATCTGGGGCCGCCCCCCAAAGCGTTTGGAGCCATCTGCTTCGCGCGGCGCGGGCGAAGCGCATGATGGTGCGTGATCGGCCTCCGCCTGAAAGAACCATTCTGGCGTTGATCCCCCTTTGCCTGACCCAAGATTCGCATCCCGCAGGAACTCATGGGAATTGATTATGACGAAAGATGAGGTAATCACAGAACTTTGGGCGGTTAAGGACGCGATCGCCCGAGAGCACAACTACGACATCGATGCTTTGTTTCGCTACTTCAAGGAGGCTGAGCAGCCCTCGCCTTCGGGAATCGCGGTTGAACCGCAGACATAAAATGCAGCACACTGGGGGTGTTCTGGGAGCGCTCAAATGTTCTCTCATCGCTAATGGATAATCGTAAGCGTTCACGGCATATAGGCTCTGCCGTATTTCGTGGATCCTGCAGGCAACGGTAACAAGAAAGTGGCACAGCCGTCTCGGCTGTGAAAAACACAGGCGGGACGCCTATGCTACATTCTTGCGCAGGTTCTCTGACCGCTGACGGATAATCTTGGGGGAACAAACCCACTACTAAGGATGGAGAAAAGGGCCATGATTGAATTAGGCATGCACACCGACAACTGGCGGACCTTGAGCGGAGGCTTCAAACAAGCGGCGGAGGCGGCGGTTAAGCATGACCTGAAGCATCTCGAATTTGTGGCGATCCACGG
>JAJRPE010000121.1 GCA_024280935.1 Candidatus Hydrogenedentota bacterium | reverse complement strand
GTGGTACCCATGCGGGGTCGGTGAGACACCAACTCGCCAACAGGACCAATGCCGGGGCGAAAGTAGCGCTGCATCCACATAGTCTCATCCAGGACGCCATCGACGGAAATATTCCCATCGGCAAAGGGGATGAAGTAGCGTGAATTGGTCTGGGAGGGCAGGATGGCTTCCATTTTGGTCGCCCAATCAAGTCGCCGGGGGAGAAGTTCTGAATAAAGCAAGTTCTGCCGCAGTTCATCGCCCTCGAAGGCGCGCAGAAAAGCCTGTCGGGAATATTCCGGTGGCGCGGGGGTGCCCGCCAAGGTCAGTTGAACCCGCTCGCCATCACGTTCCCGAACATGTTCCAAGCTGATGTGCATATCCGTGTTTCCGCCGGGCCAATGGAGCATGCCCTGGGCAATTCCAAACTGCATACTACCCGCCTGGGGCACTACGGACTCTGCCCAGCCCCCGGAAAGGGTCCAATCTCCATCGCCATTGGGTTGGGCCGTCAACCGAGTCAGGCCGGTGGGCGAAAAACCGTTGAGCACGAGGGAACCCCCGGTTGCCCCTGGCGTTATCATCCAGGTTCCTTTTTCGGATCCTGGGCCGACCACCTTCATCGTCATGAACTGCTCGCCCGTCGTGGGCGGGATCTGCGTGTGAGATTCACTGATGGCACCCCAGATCGAGTCTAGCTGCTTGATATCAAAGACAGGCGGCCACAAGGTGAAAATACCGAAGCCGACGACCACGAATGCAACGAGCGCCAAGCCGCCATAGACCTTCTTGCGCGGTATTCTCATGCGTCGTTTTGCCAACCAGGAGCGACGAAGCCGGGGCACCGCCACGGTGGTCGCGGAATTACTATCCCGCAATTCGGCGTATTCCGGGATTTTTTGAAGGGCATCCAGCGCCTCGTCGCTTGTCATGGGGGACGGCGTGTCGGGCGACTGGATCAACGCATCAACCAAGTCGGTCAATTCGCCAGAGAGGCCGTGCGTAACGGTGCGAATGGACGGCAAGGGTGCCGTCAGATGCTTTCGCATGATAGCCATGGGATTGTCGCCCTGAAAGACCACATCGCCGGTCAGAAGCTCATAGAAAACCAAGCCAAAGGAATAGAGATCCCAAAAGGGCTGGGGTTCTCCGCCTTCCCAGGCCTGCACGGGCATGTAGCGGGGGGTGCCCATATAGAAACCGCTGGAGGTTTTTCCCTTCCGTATAGAGTTTTCCAGATGGGAGGCGTAGGCGGTAGCCAGACCGAAGTCGGTCAGTTTTGCGGTGCCCCCGCGATTAATGAGAATGTTGTTGGGTTTGATATCGCGATGAATGATGCCGATATCGTGGCAGGTTGCAAGGCCGGACAGCACATCATGGGCAATCCCCACCGCCATGTGGGGCGTCATGCGGGTCGTGGCGACAAGCTGGTCCAGGGACTGGCCTTCGACGTACTCCATGTCGATGGCAACCACGCCGTTGGTACGTTCCAAACCATGCACGCAGACGATATTCGGATGGTGGAGGGTGGAAACGGAGCGGGCCTCTTCCTGAAACCGCGCTACGAAGTCGGCATCGTTGTTGAGGTGGTCATAGAGGACTTTCAGCGCGACCTGACGTTTCAGTTGCTGATCTTCGGCGAGATAGACCACCCCCATGCCGCCACGCCCCAATTCCTGGAGCACATGGTACTTATCCGATTCCAGTATATCCGCCAGCACGTTGCTGCCTCTCTCCACCCAGTACTCCCATATTACATTTGAGAAGCGCTCGCTCAGCGCATCGCAAGTCTTTAAGCCATAGGTTCATTATGCATCAATTACGCACAAAGCTCAATACGAGGATCCAGAACTTAGATACGACTTCGGGCACATTGTCTTCACCGGCAAAAGGGACATAAGGGACGGCAGAGACATAAGAAACGTGGCAACACCGACACCACAACGATCATCGAGGTTGGCATCGCAGCGTGGTATGGCCCCGCGAATTTTTCCAGTTGTCCCTGAAGTCGCTTACGTCCTTTGGGTCCCTAAAAAGGACAGGCAAGTCCTTACTCCGAAAATCAGTCGCGGGTCACCAGGGTGCGCATATATTCGCGGTTCATGTTGGTGATGTTCTCGACTTTGATTTCTTTGGGACAGGCCGCTTCGCACTCGTAGTGCTTGGAGCAACTGCCAAAGCCTTCGTGGTCCATCTGGTCAACCATGGCCACGACGCGGCTGCGTCGTTCGGGATCGCCTTGGGGTAGCTTGGCAAACTGCGTGATCTTTGCCGCAGTAAAGAGGCTGGCCGAGGCGTTGGGACAGGCCGCGACACAGGCACCGCAGCCGATGCAGGAGGCGGCATCCATGGCCGCGTCGGATTTAACCTTGGGCACCACCACAGCATGAGCATCGGGTGCCTGGCCCGTTTTTACGGAGATATAGCCGCCGGCTTCGATGATGCGGTCGAAGCTGCTTCGATCCACCGCGAGATCCTTGATTACGGGAAAGGCGGAAGCACGCCAGGGTTCGAGGACGATGGTGTCGCCATCGCTGAACTTCCGCATGTGAAGCTGGCACAGGGTCGTGGCCGACTGGGGACCATGGGCCACGCCATTAACCACAGCGCCACACATGCCACAGATTCCTTCACGGCAGTCGTGATCGAATACGATGGGTTCCTTGTCTTCCTTTTCCAAGCCCGTGTTGACCACATCAATCATTTCGAGGAAGGACGCGTCGGTGGAGATGCTCTTGGCGTTGTAGGAGGCAAAAGCGCCTTTGGCGTTCTTATCCGCTTGACGCCACACTTTCAAGGTCACGTTAATGGTATTCCCGGCCATTACTTGTAGCTCCTCTGGGTAAGCGCGACTTCTTCGAAGTTCAGCGGTTCCTTGTGCAACGCGGGTTCCTTATCGGGACCCTTGTACTCCCAAGCGCTGACGTGGCAGAACGTGTCGTCCTTGCGCAGGGCCTCGCCCTCGTCGGTTTGGCTTTCTTCGCGGAAGTGACCGCCGCAGGATTCCGAACGCTCCAGGGCATCGCGCACCATGGTTTCGGCGAACTCGAAAAAGTCGGAAACGCGACCCGCACGTTCCAGCACCTGATTAAAGTTGCCGGGCGAACCCGTTACATTCATATTTTCGTGGAATTCGGCGCGAAGCTCGGGGATTTCCTCCAGCGCCTCTTTCAGGTCTGATTCATTGCGGGCCATGCCGCATTTGTTCCACATGATGAGGCCAAGTTCGCGGTGATATTCGTCCACCGTCTTGGAACCCTTGGAATTCACCAGCCTGTCAATACGCGCCTTGACCTGCTCCTCCACCGCTTTCACTTCGGGGTGGTCCACGCCAATCCCAGCCGGGCCCGCCTTCGCGATGTAATCCCCCAGTGTATAGGGGATAACGAAGTAGCCGTCGGCCAAGCCCTGCATGAGGGCGCTCGCGCCGAGGCGGTTGGCCCCGTGGTCAGAGAAGTTGGCCTCGCCCAAGACGTGGAGTCCGTCAAGGTTGCTCATGAGGTTATAGTCCACCCAGAGTCCGCCCATGGTGTAGTGGACGGCCGGGTAAATCATCATGGGCATCTGGTAGGGATTGTCGTCCACGATGCGCTCATACATATCGAAGAGATTCCCGTATTTTTCGCGAATCGTGTCTTCACCGTCCCGTTTAATGGCATCCCGGAAATCCAGGTAGACCGCCGTGCCCGTGGAACCCACGCCAAAGCCCTTGTCGCACCACTCTTTGGCGTTGCGGGAGGCCACGTCACGGGGCACCAGATTGCCGAAGCTCGGGTATTTCTCTTCGAGGTAATAGTTCCGTTCTTCCTCGGGAATCTCCGAAGCCCTCCGGGTATCCCCTTGCTTGCGGGGCACCCAGATACGGCCATCGTTGCGGAGGCTTTCGCTCATGAGCGTGAGCTTGGACTGAAAGTCGCCATGCACGGGGATGCAGGTGGGGTGAATCTGGGTGTAGCAGGGGTTGGCAAAATACGCGCCACGGCGATGGGCACGCCAGGCAGCGGTTACGTTGCTGCCCATGGCGTTGGTGGAAAGATAGAAAACGTTGCCATAGCCGCCCGTAGCCAGAATAACCGCGTCGGCGGTGTGCGACTCAATCTTGCCGCTAATCAGGTTGCGAACGACGATGCCCACGGCGCGGCCATCGACCACAATGAGATCGAGCATTTCACGACGGGTATACAAATCGACGTTTCCGTTGGCGGACTCCTTCATGAGAGCGCTGTAGGCCCCAAGCAGAAGCTGCTGGCCGGTCTGGCCCCGTGCGTAGAAGGTCCGGGATACCTGGGCACCGCCGAAAGAGCGGTTGTCGAGGTAGCCGCCGTATTCGCGGGCAAAGGGAACACCCTGGGCCACGCATTGGTCGATGATGTTTACGCTTACCTCGGCCAACCGATGGACGTTGGCTTCGCGAGAGCGATAGTCGCCGCCCTTAACGGTGTCATAGAAGAGACGGTGAACGCTATCGCCATCGTTGGGGTAGTTCTTGGCCGCGTTGATGCCGCCCTGGGCCGCGATGCTGTGGGCGCGGCGGGGGCTGTCCTGGAAGCAAAAGGATTTAACCTTGTAGCCCATTTCGGAGAGGGAGGCGGCGGCGGAAGCACCGGCAAGCCCCGTGCCCACGACGATAACGCTGAATTTGCGCTTGTTGGCCGGGTTGACCAGCTTCATGTTGAACTTGTGACGGGTCCACTTTTCGGCCATGGGGCCGTCGGGTACTTTTGCATCAAGCATGGGGCTAGACTCCTATCACGTGTGCGCGCAGCAGAATATAAAGGGGTATGGACGAAAATCCGACAGCCACGGCAAGGCCAATGACCTTGGCAGCCAACTCGGCCTTATCGGTGCTTTTTTCGGTGAGGGCGCCAAGGGTTACCAGGACGCTGGAAATCGCGTGGCTCAAATGGAGGCCCACGCCACAGACCGCGATGACATAAAAGAGGGACCGCAAGGGATTGGCGAAAGAATTAAACACAACGCCATAGAGTCCCATGCTTTCTTCGCCCATGCCCTCGACGATGGAGCCTTGCCCCGTAATATCGCCGCTAATAGTGAAGTCGTAAATGTGGAAGAGCAGAAAGGCCAGGATGGTAACGCCACTGATAATCATGAAACGTGTGGCGCTGGCCTTTCGACCAACGATTTTTTCCACGTCGTAGCGTTGCGATCCTCGTGCCTGGCGACTGGCCCGGGCCAGGTTGATGGCCATGCTGACGTGCGCCACCAGGGCCACAATCAGGCCAATGCGCGCCACCCAGAGCAGTTCGCCAAGGCTTTGCAGCTTCTCGGCGTAATCGTTGAAGGCTTCGGGTCCCAAGAGCAGGAGCAGGTTTCCCGCCAGATGGCCGAGAACGAATCCGACCAACAGGATGCCGGTTACGCCAACGATCAGTTCCTTGCCGACCGTCGTCGTGAACCGATTGCCGAGCGTTGTTTTTGAACGCATGAGTCCGGTAAACCTCCATAGTGAGGAGCGCTGTTTTCCTGCGCTTTTGCGTGAGGATAGAGCGTTCCGCTTGCATGATAATTCTGTCCCAGCGAGGAACATAGTTCCAGAAAGGGGACCAAGGCCCATGGTACATCAATATGCGGCGGGCAGTCCAGATATGATCGAGATGAGGTTAGAAAAATGGGTTTACGATGCGTAGATTCTCAATCTGCTGGCCATGTTGCCGATCTTCCGAACATAAGAAATATGATCTTGACATCATATGCTTTTCAGGCCATAATTGCTTATGGTTGATTGGAAAATAGAATTCCATGCGGACTTCTACGACGAGTTTATGATGCTTTCAGAGGGCGTTCAAGACGAGCTTTTGGCTTCTCTCATACCGCTCAAAAGGATTGGGCCATCGCTAGGCCGCCCCCATGTGGATACGCTGAAAGGCTCGAAGCACAAGAATATGAAAGAACTACGCTTTGGGGCTGATGACGGTGTATGGCGTATCGCCTTTGCTTTCGCTCCGAGGCGCATCGCGATATTGCTGGTTGCGGGTGATAAATCAGGAACAGGCCAGAAACGGTTTTACAAGCAACTCATCAAAAAGGCAGACACGCGATTTGATGACCACTTGGAATAACTGAAGGGAGAAAACAATGACTAAGGAATTAAAGGATGTCATGAATGCCCTTCCCAAAAGCAGGCGCGCCAAAATAGAGCGGCGAGGGGAGGAAATCCTGGGCGAGTATCTTACACTGGAAGAGTTGCGCAAAGCGCAGAAATTGACCCAAAAAGAACTGGCCAGGAAATTAAACATCAACCAGGAAAATATATCACGGATAGAAAAACGCTCCGACATGATGTTGTCCACCTTGCGGAACCATGTAGAGGCCATGGGCGGAGAACTCAATATCACCATACAATTCCCCAACCATGCTCCGGTGACACTTTCAGGTATTGGCCCAAATCCACCTGATGCCGTATCTTAGAGTGCCCGGGCCACAGCCAGGATCTATGGTCCTACCCCTCCCTCGCCAAAAGATCTTCTTGTTTCTTGTGGCGGGCTTTCCAGGCCAAGGCACTAGAGGTTGCTCTGTTCTCCGAACCCTACTTGCCGCACGATGAGTGGGCCAGCACCGGGTCGCGCCCGATAGAGAAGTAGTCGAAGCCCATGGTTTCCATGTGGGTGAGGGAATAGACATTTCGCCCGTCGAAGACGACCGGTGTTTTCATCGTATCCTTAATTCGGGTCATGTCCGCATTTCGGAAAAAGGACCATTCCGTGGCAATGATGAGGGCATCGCAGTCCTTCACGGCATCGTAGTACTGATCGCAGTAGGACATGGCCTCGTGTTCGCCGAGATAGATCCGGGCTTGGTCCCGCGCCTTGGGATCATAGGCCACGATACTGGCCCCCGCCTCAAGCAGCGCCGCAGCCATAACCAGCGCGGGCGCCTCGCGGACGTCGTCTGTTTCCGGCTTGAACGCGAGGCCCCAGAGGGCGAATATCTTTCCGGAGAGTTGGCCCCGGTAGTAGGTCTTCATCTTTTCCAGCATGGCGCGTTTCTGCTTTTCATTGACCAGATCCACCTGGGGGAGAAGCTTCGCATCCGCGCCCACTTCGGCGGCCGTCTGGATGAGGGCCTTCACGTCTTTCGGGAAGCAGGAACCGCCATAGCCGATTCCGGGGAAGATAAAGCGATAGCCGATACGGCTGTCGGAACCAATGCCCCGACGGACATCATCCACATCCGCGCCGACTTTTTCGCAGATTGTGGCCACTTCATTCATGAACGAGATTTTGGTGGCGAGCATGGCGTTGGCGGCGTACTTGGTCATTTCCGCCGAGGCGGGCGACATGGAGAGAATGGGGCGGCCATTGCGGGCAAAGTTGGCGTATAGTTCCTCCATGAGGGCCTTGACGCGAACATTCTCACAGCCGATGACGACGCGGTCGGGATTCATGAAATCTTCAATAGCCGCGCCTTCTTTCAGAAACTCTGGATTGGAGACAACATCAAATTCATGCTCCTCCCCCCGGGCGTCAATGGCCTCCTGAGCGGCGGCACGCACCTTCCGGGCGGTACCCACGGGCACGGTGGACTTGTCCACGATAATCTGGTAGCCGTTGATGTGCTCGCCAACCGAGCGTGCCACGTTGAGGACGTATTGCAGATCGGCGGTGCCATCCTCCATGGGAGGCGTGCCCACGGCGATAAAGATTACCAGGCACTCTTCCACAGCGCGTTTGATATCGGTCGTGAAGGCCAGGCGACCCTGTTCTACATTGGCGTGGACCATTTCTTCGAGTCCAGGCTCGTAAATGGGAACCTCGCCCCGGTTCAGGGCGTCGATCTTCTTCTCATCGATATCAACGCAGAGGACATCGTGCCCCAAGTCGCTGAAACATGTTCCACTAACCAACCCCACATATCCTGTGCCGACAATTGCCAGTTTCATTGCTGTATGTTCTCCTGAATGCGGCCCAAGGGCCGGTTTGGGACTTTTGTTGTTAAGAAAAACAAGAAAAACTAACCACGTATGGACATAAATTTACACGAATAGATTGATGGCAAGCATTCCAAGGGCTGGCAATAGCAACAAATATTATTAGCCACAAAGAACGCAGAAAGCGCAAAGAAAACTGTTCGTTGAGGTTCAATCCAAGCCCCCAAAAAACTTCTAGTGAAACTTCAGGCACCAGCGACACGCTATCCTGCTTTTTTATTTCTTGTTTTCTTCATTCATGCTAATTCGTGGTTCAACATTTCTATATGGTTTTCAACGAACGCTTGCGGTATGAAAAGGCAAATACACGGCACCCCTCTCCTGTTACGAGCTAAGTTCTACCTTGGTGTGTGTCCACTTTTCCGTGCGGAAGACCAGCAAGGTTAAGACAAGTCGGCTTAGGTGACTGATGAAAATAGCCATCCAGACCCGGTCGGGGGTCAGGGTGCCTTGTTGCTCAAAATACCAGCAAATCCCCAGCAGCACAACAATCTGGGTGAGAAAGGCGATATACATGGGCATCTTCGTTTCGCCCGCGCCTTGCAGGCCACCGGTAAGCGCGAGGGTAATGGCAAGCACGACCCCGGAGAAAGTCAGGTAGCGCAGCAACGCGACGCCCATGCCCACGATGTTGCCGTCGACGGCACCGAAGAGCGCGAGTAACTCCTCCGAATAGAACCAGAAGATTATCCCGATGCCGGTGGCCCATACCGCGCCGAAGGAGGCCGCCACGCGCACGCCCTGGATTCCCCGCTGGGGATTGCCCGCGCCCATGTTCTGCCCCATGACCGTGCCTGCTGCGGAGCGCAGCCCGAAACAGGTCCAGGTGATAAGCGAAAAAAGCTGGGCGTAACAGATGGTATAGGCAGCCTGTGCCGACGCGGAAATCTCGTCCCCCATGGAGCCGAGAAAACGAAACAGGAGCACGCCCCCGACGTTGAGCAGCACCCCCTGAATACCCGTGGGGATCCCGATGCGGGCTACCGCCTTGATGACAGACAAATCCGGCAGCAGATGGAAATCCGGAGGGGGGTGGAGGATCATTTTCTTGCGCAGTACCAAGGCAACGGAAATGGCCACGCTTACGACGGGGGCCAGGACCGTACCCAGCGCGGCACCAATAATGCCCATGGCTGGAAAGGGTCCCGCTCCGGTTATCAAAACGACGCTGATGGAAATGTTCAGCAGGGTGGTGAGGAGGCCGAGCATGAGCGGTGTCTTGGGATCGCCGGATGCTTGAAAGGCCCCCGTAAACATAAACATGAGGAAAAGAGGCGCACCCCCAATAAAGAGAACCCGCAAGTAGGATAGTGCGTGGGCATGCACCCCTTCACTCGGCTTCACGAAGTCTATCAGGTGCGGAGATATGGCGTATCCAATGGGTCCGACGACAAATACCAGGATGATAACGGCGGCGAGGAAGGATTCATAGGCCACCCGGCTCATGCTCTCGCGGTCCTGTTTCCCAGCGTAACGGGCGATAAGCACGTTCATGCCGTGAAACAGGGAGGCGATAAACACGACGATGACCAGAAAAACCTGCCACGCCACGCCAATAGCCGCATTGGCCGCATTTTCTGCCGACGGGATATAGTGGCCGATGAGAATATGGTCCACCACCCCGTGGAGTCCGTTGACGAGATTCAGGCTGGCGGCCGGCCATGTCAGCTTCCACACGGAGCGTACAATGCTGCCGGATACCAATTCGTCGTCAAATTTTTTCATGGAATGGGGGCATATCCTGTCGCCTGAGACGGCTCTGCCTGGGGCTTGCGGGAAAAGCGTACTATAACACAGGCGTGGCGCGGCGGGTGAACCGGGCGCATGATATGGGTAAATTTGCTATACTTTTTTGTAAGCGTTCACGGCACGGGAAACTATAGTCGACCAAAAAACCGTCGGGTGCCACGGGTAGGCCCGGTAGGGTTTACCCGTGCAGAGGCACTGTCTCTGGTTTTGGATCGTCTCCCTCAGCGGTAGGAACTACACGGGTAAGCCCTGAGAGGCCTACCCATGGCACCCGACGGTTGTTTTTTAAGGGCCAAGATGGCATGGGCGGTGAACACTTACACTTTTTTATATCATGGTGGTCTTTGAGTTTGAAGCGTATCAGAATTATATCGGTGCGCCGATCACGAAAAGAGGAGGTGGCCTTGTATGAAAGCAAATGAATTTGACAAAAACTTCGATGATGGCGTTGATATCACCGGGGCCTTGGATATGTCGAAAGCAAAGGGAAGCCTGCACGGACAAAAGCGGGTGAACGTTGATTTCCCGGTCTGGATGATCGAATCGTTGGACCGAGAAGCCGGGCGGATTGGTGTGACCCGCCAGTCCATTATCAAGGTATGGTTGGCCGAGCGCCTCGAAGCACGGGCGGCGGAAAAAACCGATCCTTACCCGTCGGATTGAACGCTTTCCGGCGGATTGCACATGGAATCACCACATGCCACTATGGTGCAAACAAAGGCCCCAACATGGAGGAATGGCAAAATGAGTTCAACGGGAATGGGACGGCGTGCTTTCCTGCAGGCCAGTGTGGCAACAGGCGTGTTGGCGGCGGGTGTGGCCGATGCGAAAGCGGTAAGCAGTAAGAACGTATCCGGCACGGGCGTCATGCCCACACGCACCTTTGGCAAGACCGGGCTGGAATTGCCGGTACTTGCCTACGGCAGTGCGCCCTTGATGACCCATGAGGACGAATACTACGGTATTGCCAGTGGCGCTTACGATGACCGGGTGAAGATGGTGCGCACCGCCTATGAGAAGGGTCTGCGCTACTTTGACACGGCACGCATCTATGGCGACAGCGAAAAGATTATGGGTGCGGCCCTGGGTGATGTGCAGGACCATATTTATCTGGCCTCCAAGGTGCTGGTGGGAAAGGCCTCCGAAGTGCGCAAGAGCGTGGAAACGTCCCTCACGATGCTGAAGGCCGACAGGATCGATTGTATGCAACTTCATGGACCCGTCATTGAGCGGCAGGGCTATGATGGTTGCATGTCCTTCGTGGAAGAATTGGTGAAGATGCGCGATGAGGGTCTCTTTACCTACATCGGCCTTACGGGCCATTCGCGTTTTGAAGAGATGTTCAAGCTCATCGACTCGGACTCTTTCGACACGCTCCTTATCGAGTTTGGCTATTTTCACAAGGGCTATAACACCCGCCACTCCAATCGTTCCCTGGCGAATCGCGAGCGTTGCGTTGCCAGGGCGAGCGAACTGAATATGGGTATCCTGGGCATGAAGGTCATGGGTGCGAGCATCTTCGGCCACAACGCGGCGAAGCTGGTCGAGGGCTATGACGGGCAGGCCGTGAAGAAACTACCGGCTTCCGCTATTCGCTGGGTGTTGAATGATCCCCGGATTCATCTATTGAACATTGGCGTGTCCATACCGGCAGATCTGGATGCGAATATTGCCACCGTTTCGGGTGACACGACGTTGCGCAATGAGGACCGCCTGCTGTTGGCGTCCTTCGCCGAACAGGCCTATATGCAGGAGGCCGTGACCGCATTGCCCGTGGTGTAGGGCTACCAACCAGCCCGCACGAGGGCATATTCCGGGAAACAAAAAACGACGGCTCTGGCGGATTCGAGTTCTGGCGGGTTGGCCTCGATCAGGTGGCGGGGCACTTCCTGGTCTTCCAGCGCCGTGCCGAGGGTGGATGCCGGGAAACCAAGCGCGTGGGATAGTTGGGCCGCCAGGGACGCGCCGAGTTCCTCGTACTTCCGGGCCATGGAGCCAACAACCAGCACGGGACTGCGTTCCGCCGCTGAGAATAGGTTGTTATCCTGATCGCGCACCCGCAACATCGTGCGCGTTTCCGGGCCTATCGTGGCTTGTTGCGCGGACGGCAAAGCGGGCAGGGCACCTTGGTGTAAGGGCAGTTCCTCTTTGAACAGCGTGAACTCCACATCGAGTTCAGCGGAAGTAAGATCGATATCGCGCAGAAGGGGCGCCACATAGTGGGCCACCTCGCCGAGGGTGTAGCTTGGCACGCCATAGTCGGTGCGCCAATACACGGGCGCGCCTTCCGAACGCCGGTGGCGCAGCAAGGGGGCCAGATCCACGACGATGGCACCGTGCTCCAGCAACGCGGCAATGAAGCGGGTGTGGGGCAGGTAGGATGGTGGAAGATTGATTGCAGGCTTGTAGATCTTGTCTACATAGAGATGGGCACGGTCCGGCAGGGGCGCAAGTATCAGCTCAATGCCACGCACGGCCAGCGTGCGGTCCAGTTTTAACAGGGCGCGAAAGGCCGGTTGATAGGCTAGTCCGTCCTCTGTTGAGGTGCGCACAAAGTCCCGCACATTCCGAACATAGGGCAGGTCGACCTTCTGAAAAATGTACTGACCATGGCCCTGAATGGCGCTTCCCTCCTTTTTCTCGGCCTCGCGATGAATGCGGCCCAGATTTTTTTGCAGGGGGTACAAGCTTTTCGCCCATGCCGCAACACCGCCATAAAGGGCCATCTGCTGCCGAACATGATCAAGGCTGTTCTTCGCC
>JAJRPE010000120.1 GCA_024280935.1 Candidatus Hydrogenedentota bacterium | reverse complement strand
CATCCTCGCCAGCGTAGCCGCCGGGATGTATTCCACCGTCGAAGAAGGCTGCGACGCGATCATCAAAGAGATCAGCCGCCTGGAGCCCAACGCCGATGCGGCCGCCGCCTACGACCCTTGGTTCGCCGAGTATCAGGCGAATTACCACGCGCTCGCACCGAGGTTCAAGGCCATGGGTGGATTGTTGGGGTAGGGAGGCAGGTGTTATTCTGTTAACATAACTACCCACCGTGTAATAGAGAACTTCTCGGAAACTACTCTCCAGTTCGAATCTAGTTTACAGGGTCGGGAACAACCTCAGGAGAATCAATGTGGCAGAGTCACTCGACAGAAACAAAGTCGAACGTAAGTTCAAGGAAGCTCAAGACAGTCTAGTCTTGCAGTCGTCAGACCTTTCCTTGGCTACCCTAGCTGACATGATTGAGAATGGGGCTATCGAAATAGACCCAAAGTATCAAAGGCGCGAGCGATGGAGCAGCGAAAAGCAGTCAGCGCTCATAGAATCGTTTATTCTTAACGTGCCTATACCGCCGGTTTATCTCGCGGAAGATGACTATGGGAATTATTCAGTTATCGATGGAAAGCAAAGGCTAACGGCAATTTCTCTATTCCTTAATAATAGGCTGACCCTTGTTGCTCTCGAAAAATTTGACGAGATTGAAGGAGCACAGTTTTCAGATTTACCAAACTCTATCAGGAATGCCCTAAACATTAGGCCATATGTACGTGTAGTGACTCTTCTGAAACAGTCAGATCCAGACATAAAGTACGAAGTGTTTACGAGACTAAATACTGGCGGCGAGCCACTCCTTCCGCAGGAAATACGTAACGTGGCATATCGAGGCAAGCTCAATGATTTAGTTTTCAAGCTCGCAGAGAGTGACTTTCTTAAGAAACAGTTGAAGATAAAGGACTCGAAAGCAAAACCGTATAGAACCATGATGGATGCTGAATACGTTCTTCGATACTTCACGCTCATGGAAAGCTGGGAAGACTTTTCGGGAAAAATGAGGCTTTCCATGGACCTGTTTATGAGAGAACATCAGCACGAATCCGTTTTGTTTGTGAGAAAATTGGAGCGGAAGTTTAATGCGGCAATGGAGTGTTGTATCTCGATCTGGGGAGATCGGTCGTTCAAAAGATCTATAAGTGGTCAGTGGCGAAACCAAATCCTTGCAGGCATGTATGACGCACAAATGATAGGCGTGTCGCGACTAAGCAAAGCCCAGAAAAATAGGGCGATAGAGCGCAAAAAACAAGTCGTCAAAGCAATGGCAGAACGGTTAGAGAGTGACTTAACCTTCGAGAACTCCGTTCGTCAGTTTACATCCAATCCGGAACGGGTGGCCTATAGAATTGAAACGCTTTTCGAAATCCTGACGTCGGTATAGCTCGATGAGCGCCCAGTCAGATTTTCTGTTAGGAATGCAAGGCTTTCGACTTGCACGTGAGCATAAGGACATTGTGGACAAGAGTCCCGATGAGTTGGCGCACAATCTTCGCGCCAAGGCCCTTAGAAACGGAATAGCAATTGTGGGCTTCTCGGTTCTAGAGCATTTCCTGCGCGCAAGAACAGGGGAGCTCTTAGATCGGTTTGACCAGGTTTCCACCCCGTTTGACAAATTGCCAGAGCTTCTTAGGAGTGCGGCCACACATGGCGCGCTCAAGGGTATTCTTGCAAGAGCGAAATACTCTGACGATTCAATCAGTTTTGTACAGTCCGAGGCAAAGATAGTTGAATCTTCAGCCTCAAAGAACTTCAAGATATCGAAGTATTCACTTGGTTATGAGAGTTCAAATCTCAGTGCAGACGAAGTTTCCACTATCTTCAAGACGTTCAAGATCAACGCTGGGTGGACATCGATATCCAAGCTAAGCAACAAACTGAATCTTACTATACCAGACTCAAAAAGCGCATATAAGAATGCGTCAGCACGACGCCACGATGCCGCCCACAACATAAATGCTTCGGTGAATCCGAGTGATTTGGAATCCTATGTGCGGGAATCTTATGCAATATCAATTGGGTTCGATATGCTCGTAAGCGAGGCTTTCAGTCGAATCTACGATGGGGATGAGGGATATCTTAAAAAATGTGAGAAAATTTCACATGAGCATATTGACATTCGTACCTTGAAATATTCAAAAGGAAAATGGTGCGAGGTCAAAGTTGGTGGAAAAAGGGCTACTAAAACAGGAGCTTCCACAGTTGAGCTTTGGGATGACGCACTTGCCCGAGCAGAGAAACGGAATGAGGTATTAGTTGAGTTGGATATGGCGGGATACCCATTGAGGTGGGAGTTTCCATCCATTGTATAGCTCGCGAAATTGAACTAGAGGTCGTTCGAGAACTTAGCACTGCTTTATCCGAAATCGTGTTCAAACGGGACAGCCTTTATGAATCTCTACAAACTAACCGGTCCCGATACCGCCATTGGCAAGCTGCTGATTTTTGGACGCGCCGAATGGCAGCTCTTGGGCTTGCGTTTTGGACGTGGTGGCGGGTGGGATCCGGCCTTTGCACGCTTGGGGCGGAAGCACGCATTCTGGCTATATGCTATAATCTAGACAGTCTGGCTATAATTCCGAGTTAAGGAGCGCCCGCCATGGAAAAAATCTGGCAATTACAAGAGGCCAAAAACCGCTTCAGCGAAGTTGTTGAACGTGCGCTGCGCGATGGCCCACAAGATGTCTCACGGCATGGCAAAAAGGCGGTTGTCGTCGTTTCTTGCGATGAGTTTGACCGCATGACACGGGGTTCAGACAGCCTCGTTGATTTCTTCCAAAAGTCTCCATTGCGCGGGCTGGAACTGGACCGCCCCCGTGATCTTCCCCGTGACGTAGCGCTGTGAACTATCTTATCGATACCTGTGTACTGTCCGAAGTGGTTCGTCCCCGGCCCAATCGAGGCGTCACCGCGTGGATGGAGTCTTGTGATGAAGACGCGCTCTTCCTGAGCGTACTCACCCTGGGCGAAATTCAGAAGGGCATTGAAAAACTCGCTCCCGGAAAGCGACGCAACGTCCTCCAATCGTGGCTGGACCGCGATCTTCGGAAGCGGTTTCGCGGCCGGATTTTGGATATCGACCCGGAAGTCGCCATTACATGGGCGCGGGTGCAGGCATCGCTTGAAAAAGCAGGCACGCCCTTGCCCACCATAGACGGCTTGCTATGCGCCACTGCGCTCACACACAATTTGACGGTCATAACCAGAAACACCACAGATTTTCAGCCCAGCGGAGTGAGCACGTACAACCCTTGGCAGTGACCCCATAAAGATCGTTCAAGGGCACAGGCCAAAGGAACTGTTCCTGGGCTGGAAAACACGCCCAGCAAATCTTAATCCATGACCCTAAGCGTACCAACCCCTACCCGGATACAGCTCGGGTCGCGGCTCTTCTCTATGGCCGCCTCAATGTTTTCCAGGGAGAACCACGCCGCCACCAAATTCGCGAAGGGAAAGCGCTCGTAGTTTTCGGATAGGAAACGGACCGCGCTCAGGAGGTCATTCGGGGTGTAGTTGTGAATTCCGTGAATCGTGATGTTGCGGCGGACGATTTGTTCCAAGGCCAGGGGAACGGGCGGCGCGGGGAATACGGAACCCACCAGCACCATCGTGCCGCCCAGGCGCAGTGATCCCCATCCTGAATGGAAGGCCGCTTCGTTGCCGGAGATCTCGAATACGATATCGAAACCGTGTTTTTCCGTTATGGTGGCCGCGATCTCGTCCAGAGCGCCGGGCATGACCGCGTGGGTTGCGCCGAATTCCTTGGCGCGCAGCAATCGGCTCTCCGCGATATCGACGCACACGACATTCGCCGCGCCTTGGGCACGCAACATGGCGCAGGCCGTCAGCCCCAGCATGCCCACACCAAAGACACAAACGTTGCGGTCTTTTATTTCGCCCGCCGCCGCAAGGGCTGCCGCGATGGTGGCCGTCGCACAGTTCGCGGGGCACGCCACGGACAGGGGAAGGTCTTCGGGCAAACGCACGATGGCGGTTCCCGCCACAAGGAGACAGTGCTCGGCGAGGCCACCCAACAGTTCGCGGCCAAGGCTGATGGCTTCGTGGCCGTACTTCACGGAGGCCGCGCATTTTTGGGGCAGGCCCCGTTGGCAATAAAAACAGCTTCCGCAGTTGGCGACGATGGCCCAGGTCAGGCGGTCACCGATGGCCAGCTCCTGGCCGTTCAAATCCAAGATGGGCGGGGTATCGCCGAAGGATACTATCTCGCCGACGATTTCGTGCCCCAGGATGGTCGGCACGGGCGTTTCCCGCCGTCCGTCCATGGTATGGAGGTCGCTTCCGCACAAGGTACACCCGAGCACCCGTACGAGAATTTCGGCACCTGCTGGTTGGGGAAGCGGAATTTGGCGTAGCTCCAAGGCTTGTTGTGGGCCATGAAAAAGCGCGGCAAGCGACGTGGTCATTGGGTGGGTATCCTGGTTGATCTCGGTGGGGCTGCATCCTGCACGATCCGTGTAGCGCGAAACAAATGTTGCAAGCGTTTACGACATGTTTTTGTTGGCGAAGCCAACGCTGTTGTTCCCCTCCTTGGAGGGGGCAGGGGTGGGTCCTAGTTGCGCGGGTGAGAATTAACCCACCCCCAGCCCCTCCGAGGAGGGGAGCCTTGTCGCTCCCGCAAACGGCCACTCTCTTTTCTTGTCCGGGCCTTCCTTGCCTCGAAAACGTGACTGTGCTTTAATGGTTTGTTCACTTGAACCGAAAACAAAGGAATCGGAGTCCCTGTCTCTCCAATATTGTGGTGGAGATGGGTCACCCGAAAAGGAGCCGTCCCTCATGAAAACTCCAGACACCCGCCCATCCAGTGGAACCACGTCACCCGCGAAAACAAAGCGACGGGATTTTATGAAGTCGGCCGCCGTCGGTGCCGGTTTGCTCATTTTACCGAGTGGCACCTTTGCCGCGCCCAACGCCCCCAGCAACAAGCTGAATATTGCGTTGATCGGGGCCGATGGCCGGGCGCGCGCCCATTATGATGCCCTGAAGAGTGAGAATGTTGTGGCGCTGTGTGACGTGGATGAAGAGCATCTGGCCTTTGCGGGCAACGTGTTTCCCGATGCCAAACACTATGTGGATTGGCGGGAATGCCTGCAACAGAAGGACTTGGACGCTATCGTCTGCTGCACCACGGACCAGACCCATGCCTTTGTCGCCAACTGGGCGCTGAACCGCGACCTGCACGTGTATTGTGAAAAGCCGCTGGCAATCAGCGTGGAAGAGGCGCGTCTGGTTCGGGATACCTATCGGAAGAAGAAAGACAAACTGGCGACCCAGGTGGGTATGCAGCGTCATGCGAAAGAAAACTTCAATCGTATCCGCGAGATGATCATCGATGGCGCCATCGGCGATTTACAGGAAGTGAGTGTATGGGGCAATCGCCAGCTTCCGAGGCCCGGCTATTTGCCCGCTGCGGGCGCTCCGCCCAAGAATCTTCACTACGACCTCTGGCTTGGACCGGCACCCTTCCACCCTTATAACCCTGGGTATTTTGAGCGGCCTGCCGGCATGAATTGCCTGAGCTGGAATATGTATTGGGACTTTGGTGTCGGCCAGGTGGGCGACATGGGCAGCCACACCATGGACATCGCCTGGAACGCCATCGACGCGGGCATTCCCACATCAATAACGGGCGTGGGGGAGGAATACAACCCTGACGTAACACCGGTCCGCATGACCTCCACCTTCGAGCCCCCGGCCAATGCCTGGCGGGATGCTATCACGGTGAAGTGGTTCCAGGGCGGCGACATGCCCAAGTCGCCTGTGAAATATGTGGACCTGAATCAGATAGGCCATGGTGTCATGTTCCGAGGCACCAACGGTTACCTCATCGGCGATTTCGACACGCGCATGCTTTATCCCCACGGCACAAAGACGGACATGATCTATTACAAGCCCCGTGCCGAAAAGGATCTGCTTCCGCCCGTGGGCCACTTCCAGAAACAGTGGCTGGATGCCTGCAAGGGCGGCGACCTGAACACGGCCTGCAACTTTGAGTACAGCGCCAATATGATCGAACAAATGATCCTCGGTTTGGTCGCCTACCGTCATGGCGGAAAGATCGAATACGATGGCAAAACAGGACGCATCACGAACAACGAAGCCGCCAACAAGCTACTGAGCCGTCCCTATCGCGACGGCTGGACGCTGGAAGGCTGATACGTCGACAGGAGATGTCCGCGTGCCGACTACGTGGTGGAAGTTTCGCGGAAAGAAATGAGAGGGAATACCCATGTCCAATACAGCCCCCCTAGCGGCCAATCTCAATGTAGGCGGCAAGCGTGTATATGCCCTGGATATGCTGCGGGGCTTCGTCATGATTTTTATCATGGCGGGCGCTGGGTATCACCGGGCGTTCAAGGCCATTAGTCCAGATGGTTTCTGGGGATTCTTATCGGACCAACTGGAGCATCCCGCATGGGAGGGCCTGCGGTTCTACGATCTCATTTTCCCAACATTCATTTTTTGTATCGGCATGTCGGTGGTCTACTCGCTGGATCGGATGGTGCGCGAGAACGGTTTGCAGACCACCTATTGGCGGATTTTCAAGCGGACCGCGTTGCTGTTTTTTCTGGGTGTGCTGGAAGATGGCGGCATGCGGGATATTGCGGACGAGAACGTGATCTGTGGTGTCTTGCAGCGCCTGGCGCTGTGCTACGGCATCACCAGCGTGCTCTACTTGAATTTCAAACGCCGTGGGCTCTTTATTATATTCGGCACCATCATGATCGGTTATTGGATCCTGTTCACTATGGTACCGGTACCGGGCGTGGGCGTGGTCAGTATGGTAAAATATGAATGTTGGCCCAACTGGGTTGCCCAGCAAATTCCGCCGTACTATTCCGCCGATCCAGAGGACCTGTTCAGCACACTGACCGCCGTATGCACCTGTCTGCTGGGCGTGTTCACCGTGTTCCTTATTCGCGGCCAGGAACCAAAGCAAGTTCTGCTTCGCCTTCTGGGCTTTTCCGCGCTTTGCCTGGTCGTGGGCTACGCGTGGTGGTGGCTCCACTTTCCGGTGATTAAGCGCGCCTGGACTTCCTCCTATGTTTTGGTTGCGGGAGGCTACAGTCTTCTCTTTCTCGCGATCTTCTACGGATTCGCCGATGTGCTTCGTTGGCGTGGCGCCTGGACCAAGCCGTTCATTTGGACCGGGATGAACGCATTAACCATTTATATGCTTTCCTTCATGCTTCGCTTCAATGATTTCGCCCGCTGGTTTGTGGGCGGCCCCATCGAAGATGCGGCGGGCATCTATGGCGAATTGCTGGTCAATGTAGTCAGCCTCGTAATCGCAATGCTATTTCTACGATGGATGTATAACCGAAAAATATTCTTGCGACTATAGTCTCGTGCGCACGGCTACTTTACCATAACCAGCGGAATATCAATCCGGTCACCCGGCCCGACGTTGACGATCCAGGCATCCTGCTCGGCCTGGAAGGGCGCGCCCTCTGGACGCAGATCGACAAACTCGACCAACCCACCGCCGACCCGGCGCACGGGCACAAAAATCGTGAAGTCGGGATCCGCCGCATAGGCCCCGTCATAAACGGAGGCGAAGGCGAGTCCGGTCGCGGTAGCAAGCCCCGTCTCCCGCACTTCCGAGATTCGCACACGGCCAATACGGAGATCATCGCGGGCCGTAAGGATGAAACCGTCTTTCTCCGGCTGAATGTCCTGTATGGGGTGGCTCGTGCGACGCAGGGTGTTTTCAAAATGGGCCACTTTCCCAGCGAGCGCGGAAAGGTCCATGCCCGGCGTTTCGCACGCCACGTGGATTCTCCCCGTTTCGGGTTCTACCTGGGTAACGATACCCCGCACGGGGGTATGCTGCGGCGTGCGCTCCTCTCCGACCACGAGATAGGTGCCGCCGACGAACCAGCGCCGGGTTAGCGTTTTTCCCGTAAAGCGCGCCACGGCCAGGGCGGCATCCGTGTGCAACACTTCATCCGCCAGTCCCAGAACTCCGTCGCCCAGGTTGACGAGGATTACATCCCGAAGCATCTCCCCCGCCGGGTTTCTCCAGCGTACTTCCACCGCAGTGCCGTTGCCTTCGCCGAGGGCCAGTGCGCGTTGTTCTTCAATCCAGGGCTTTTCCGCGAAAGGTTCAATGACGGAGACAAACCGTGAAGCAAGATTGTCTCCCTGGTTTCGGGCGATTAGATAATTGATGATCTGCTTATGTTTCACCGGGGATACCTGGGCCTGGGCGTGGATAAATTCGTCGGGGCCACCCAGCAGATGAATGCGCAGCCGGGCTTCTTCGTTGCGTTCGTGGATCCATTCACCGGTGGCTTGTCCGCCGGTTAGACGCTGCACGCCCGTGAGGTGCTGGAAACCAGAGCCGCTGTAGCCCCCGTAACTTCCCGTAAAGCCCGCCGCTGCGATCCGGGGATCGTCGTAGATCTTGCCCAGAGGAACGTCTGGTCCCGCAAGGGTGCCGGGCGCGGGCTCGGACCATTCCCCGGCAACAGGCGTAAAGGTTCCCGGCGGGCCGTGGAGACTGTAGTCATGCTGGGTGCCACCATCGACGGTGAAGCAGTCGATTACGTAGGCGTGCGTGTCATCCATGTCGATCATCATCGTGCGACGGCGGTATTCGCTGGTCTGCGGGTAGGTTGACGCCGCATCGATATCCAGTGCGCGCACAAAACCTTCGTCCACAAAAAGATTTACGACACCCGCACGATTGGCAGGCTGACGGGTCGCGTCCACTGTAACCGTGTTGTGGCCAATGGTGTTCTTGCTCCAAGTAAAAATGCCGGGCACATAGGCATTCATGAAATCGGGATAACCCAGATCGGGCATCATCGGTTCGCCGTTGGCGAAGAACTCAAAATGGAGCCGGTCCGAGTGGCCATGACCGCCCTTGTAGCCATAGTAAAGCGAGAGGGACACCGTGTTGGACGGGTTGTTCAAAATGGCCATGCCATAGCCATCCAGCAGCCGGGATTTCACCATGGTCGATGTAATCGCGGTGGTATCAATAATGGGATGGAATAGGCTCTCGAAGCGTCGAATGCCCTTTTCACCCGTCGCCCCAAAAGACTGGAGGTGATTGCGATATCGTGGAATATCGTAGGCTCGCAAGGCATTCTGATAGACAAAGGGATCACGCCCGACCAAGCCCCCATAGACCGATCCACTGTCCCCCAGCGACGGGGTAAACTCCCCGATATTCACAATGTCGAGGACACCATCATAGAGCCGGTGCATTTTGGGAATGGCATAGACATCGTAGTTGGCCCGATGGAGTGCCTCCGCGATGGTGGTCAGGTTGGCCACCCAGGAAAAATTGTAGCCCGGTGAAGTTTCGTAGGGTACGCCATCGCGATACACGAGGTTGTAGAGGGCGTAATTCAGACCGGTCATACGGTACGAGCTGCCCGCGTCATTCAAGAGTCCGCCGAACCACTCGGCTTGCTTGCCATGCTGCCGTGCGAGGCCCGCGTAAACGAGGGCCTTCTGGTGCATGCCAAAATTGCCCGCGACCCTTCCCGAAAAGTACGCATCGATGCCCTCTTCCAACAGATTGGCTTCGATGTTTGCTCTTACCTGCCCACTCGTCTTGCCCGCAACGGTGTCATCGTCGATGGCATCCCACACAAAATCATAGGCCTCGGAAAACATGGTGAGCGTGCCCGTTTCCCAGATGTTGTTGACGATTTTACCTTCATAGCGCGAACCATTGGCCGCCTGCAACTGTCCGTACCGCGACTGCCCGTGGTAGTCCATGTTCGGATAGACCTCGGCGATGCGATCCAGCAACACGGCGGCTTTGCGCGCATAGGCCTTGTTGCCCGTCAGGATATAGGCCCGACCGAGATAGCGTGCTGCGGGGATGACATGGCGCTGCCACGTCCAGTGGTTCGCATAAGCCACGAACCAATAGCGTTCGCCCTCGGGACTCACCCAGCCCCAACCATCGTCGGCATAGTCGCCCGTCAACAGGGATTTGTCGTTCAGACCCGAAGCATACCAGGCAGCATAGTCGTTGCTCGGGTAGGTGCTGCCATCCACCGGACAGGTCACCTTGAAGGGCTTCTTGAGATCGATAATCCACGGATAGGTGCCGCCCTTGGCATAGATCTCTTTGCCACACTGGGGACACCCGGCGGTCCCCACATTGAAGGCACGCGTCACATCAGCCGTTGGCACCAGGCCACGCAAATCGTCATCTTCCCAGGCCATCCATCCGTCGGCGCGCTTTATGATTTTGTCGGCGATAGCCCTGGCAGTCGCGTAGCGTTCTACATTGTCCTTGGCGGTTGCGATTTCATCGTCCGTCAACAACATTCGTTGTGTCTTGAGGGGGAACTGCGGCTCGCGCACCTTGGGCGGCAGAAGATCGGCCTGGGCGGAAAGGGAGAAGGATGCGAAGGACACGGCAGTGGCGCAAAAAAATCGCAGAAACATGGTGGTACTCCAGCGTTGGTCGAAGTTCTATCTAAAGCGGCAGGGCCGCAACCAAGGTTGTCATCCCCGTGAACGGGGGGCTCCAGTGGTCTTGCGATGCGCTCCAGCCGCGTTCTATGGTGCCTTGAGCATATTGGGGTAGGCCGCGTGGAGCACGAGACGATTCTGGCGCACTTGTTCCTCGGGCGTCTGGTCTTTTATCTTAATGAGGACTTCCGCCTCGTCGGAAAGAGTAATTCCTTTCCAGGCATTGCGCTTGAAGAGGCCCGGCTTGCGAATCACGCCGTTGAGCTTCTTCAGGATGTCGCCCTTGTTGCTGACCAGTGTAGGGGTGTCTATCGTTTGAAGAAGATTGCGGGTTTTTTCGTCCAATCGCGTGAGCAGTTGCTTGCCGGGATTTTCGCCCGAAGCCTGGCCCTGAGCCTTGATGGCGTTGATGAAGCCTGCCCAGTCCGTAATGTCGGCCTCCGTCAACTCACCGGGAATGGGTGTGTCACTGCCACCACTATCCATGCCGCCAATGGGTGTTTCGTCAATCTCACCCTGAATCATTTCGTAAGCGCCCGTATTGAGATTAATGCTGATTTTTTCCGCACGCAGCCCCTTGAGTTCGGTGGAGTCCATCACGGGATTTCCGGTGAATACCAAATCGCCGGTCTCCAGATTCCAATTAGCATGCTGGGCGGTTATATTGGCATCCGGATGCTTGATATCTACATTGCCATCCATCTTGATGGATACCGGGCTTGATTGGCCGTCCTTCCAAGAGAAGGTGATGGTATTTGCGCTGATGGGCAAATCCGGCTTGCTTCCGTCGCTGGATTTCAGGACGATGCGTGCGCCGTTGGAAAAACTTTCCGGGCGATTGGTGTTGATGTTGCCGCGCATGAGACCGGCCTTTACCGACATCTTGTCGTAGCCTTCCGCGCCGCCCTGGGCATGAATGGGTGGGGCCAGTAAGGCCAGTATGGCCAAGCCCATGAGAAAGTGTCTCATTGGTCTTTTTCTCCAAAGTAAAAATTGCCAGAAACGTCTACCAGCTCGATGATGGCGGTTTCCGGGTTCAGTGTCATGCTGGCGGCTTCCAGCTTCTGCGTCGGACTGTCGATGCGAATGGGATTGTTGCTGTAGGCCATACCGCCTTGGGCATCCTCGCCATTCTTGGCGCTGATCTCCCAGGTGATGTCCTTCAGGTAGATGGTCATGTCGTCGAGTTGAGCGGTGACATCATTATCGTCGTCGCCCTTTAAGACGGCGCGTTTCCCTTCGATAAATGTGCCATGGGCCGCCTTAAAGTGAATGTCTGTATCGCCTTCTTCTTGTGCGTACGCCACGGCCTTGGCCCCTTCGAAGGTCCATTCCTTGGCCGAGCCAAGCGAACCCACGAAGCGCTTCGCCTCTATGGAGAGGAGGGGTTTCTGGCCCTGCTGCGGCGCGGTGTCCGACGGCCACAGACTCATCTCGATGTTTTCCATGACGTTTTCGAGGGGTGCATGGGTCGGGGAAGAGGCGGGGGGGGCTTCCTGCGGCGCACCGGAGGGCGCTTCACCCGAACAGGCCGCGAGGAGGACCGAAAAGACTATGAGCAGCATCCAGTATTTCACGAGGGCTGCCCTTGATTGCGTCGATACACGGCCTTGAGTCCTGTGAGGGTCAGCATGGGATCCACCACATCAATGGACTCGCCCACATCGGCGATTAACGTTGCGAGTCCGCCCGTTGCGATGACTTTTGGGGTGCCGCCCATTTCTTTGCCAAAGCGCCGCACGAGGCCATCGACCAGGTCGGCGTAGCCATAGATGATGCCGGAGCGAATATTGGTTGCGGTGTCGCGCCCGATGACGTGGTCGGGCTTGCTTAGCTCGACACGGGGCAGCTTCGCGCAATGCTCGAAGAGGGCTTCCGCCGAAAGCTGTACGCCGGGAACGATAACACCGCCGCGCCATTCGGCTTTTGCCGTAACCGCGTCGAAGGTGGTGGCGGTGCCGAAGTCAATAATAATGAGGGAACCCTCGTAGGCTTCAATGGCACCGACGGCATTCACGATGCGGTCTGCGCCCACTTCCTTGGGGTTGTCGCACTGAAGTTGCAGACCTGTTTTTACGCCTGGTCCCACCATGAGGGGGATAACGTTAAAGGCCGTCTGGCACACCTCGTTCAGGGCCATGTTGAGCTGGGGCACCACGCTGGAGATACAGCAGCCCGTGATTGCCTTGGGTTGAACACCTTCTCCCTGCAAGAGCATGGAGAAGAGAATGCGCAGCTCATCGCCCGTGCGGTAATTGTTGGTCACCACACGCCAGTGGCCCTGCAATTCATCGTCCTGGTACAAGCCCAGCACGGTATGGGAATTGCCTACATCAATGACGAGTAACATGTTCATTCACCCAACTGGACGCGTCCAAGGTTGTTTTATTTAATCCGCCGTCTCGGGCGTAATCAGCAATGAGACATCCAGCGAGGGTGCTGAGTGGGTCAGGGAACCGACAGAGATGATGTCCACACCCGTTTCCGCCATGGCGCGAATTCGCGCAAGCGACACATTGCCACTGGCCTCAAGGAGGACACGACCATTCGTTAGTTCCCAATTGAGGGCTACGGCAGAACGCATGGTTTCGTTGTCCATATTATCGAGCATAATCACATCGGCCCCGGCCTCCAGCGCCTGCCGAAGCTCTTCCATGTTAGTGACTTCGACTTCCACCTTCATCAGGTGGTGGGCATGATCCCGGGCACGGGTGATGGCGGTGGCAATACCGCCTGCGGCCGCAATGTGGTTTTCCTTGATGAGGATGCCGTCCGTCAGGTTATAGCGATGATTCGTGCCGCCGCCATGGCGCACGGCGGCTTTTTCCAGCACGCGCAACAGGGGCGTTGTCTTTCGGGTATCGCACACGCGGCAGTCGAGTCCTGCGATAGCGTCCACATAGCTTCGGGTAAGGGTCGCAATACCCGAAAGATGTTGCAGGAAATTCAGGGCGGTGCGTTCTGCCGCCAAGATGGCCCGCGTGTTGCCTTGAAAGGAGGCGACGACATCGTCCGCAGCGATCACGTCGCCGTCGGAACGGCCCTGCCAGCTTTCGATAGCGGTATCCAGCGCTTCGAAGACCCCGCGATAGACCGTGATGCCGCTCAAGACTCCGTCTTGTTTGGCGATCAGCCGGGCCGTACACCGCGCCTCGGCGGGCACAAGGGCGTTGCTCGTGGCATCGCCGTGGCCCATATCCTCGGCTAGGGCGGCGGTGATAGTCTGCCGAATGGTGGACTCCATGGAAATTTCTTTCTGCTTCTGCATTGGCCCGCCGAAAACAGGGAGCGAGCGGCCCCAGCTATGTGCCGTTGGAAGGCTGAATTTTAGCACAGACGGGTGTATTTATGCGAAAACTGGCCACTATTCGGGGCTGCGGAGGGCTCTATGGGACATATGGGTCCTATGTAGCTAAGCGTTCATAGCCCATGTTATCTTGACCCTCAATAATAACCGTCGGGTGCCACGGGTAGGCCTCTCAGGGCTTACCCGTGTAGCTCCTGTCGATGAGAGAGACGATCCAGGTTCAGAGACAGTGCATCCGCACGGGTAAACCCTACCGGGCCTACCCGTGGCACCCGCAGGTTTTTTTATCGACTATAGTGGCTCGTGCCCTGAACGCTTACTCTTATTGAGTATACGCAGCCCCCTGGAATGCGGGGCATGTTCCCGGAAAATGATACGCCCCGCCAATGCCGCCGGGACAGGCCCGCGTGCCTACGTGGCGCTTCCTGCCCGCGTCGCCTGTCTTGCCCACAAGCACCCAACACAAAGCCGAAGGTCAGCAACGCGGGTCCGTCCCTGAATGGCTAGTCAAGGAAGCGTTCCAGCCACATGCCGAGATGGATGATGGGGTCGGAGTAGGCGATTCCCAACGGAATATGCTCAATCTTCATTTCGTTGGGGTTGGGTCCCGGACCGAGCACCTCTTTTTCTTTGCCGGAGACAATCATGCCGAGGATTTCCGCCGTGGCCGGATCGAAAACCGGGCTTCCGCTGCTGCCCGGTCCGGCGCTGATGTCGAGGATGAGGCGGCTGCCCATTTCGATGTGCCCGATACGGATGTTGGTCGCCGCGCTGACGATTCCCGTGGTGAGGAGGCCGTTCAGCCCGGTGATGGCCCCAACTTTGTATTTCACGCCCTGATCGTAATAGCCGTATTGGGCAATGGCTTCGCCCCGGCGAAAGCGTATTTTTTTGGACAGGCGCAACGGATGAAATTCCTTTTGAGGGGCCTGGACCTGGAGCACGCCAATGTCCCAGTCGTGTTTCATCCGGGGGTCGTCTTTTTCCTTGTTGATGGTCAGTTGTTCCACCAGGACATCGCATTCGAGGAGGGTGCCATCGTAGAGCACCCACTTTTGCTTCAGACGGGCCACATGGGCTGCCGTGGCCAGAAAACCACGTTCGTGGATGAAGAAGCCCGTGCCACAGATTGCCAGTTTCTGCGGTGCATCGGGAAAAAGGGAGAGGATGGGCACCACGGAGCGTGCAATCTTCTCGGTGCTGGTAATAAGCGCTTCGGAATTCATGGGGAGCCTGCTTGGTGGTGTGCCTATTGGAAGTTTTGTAGAAAGCGACTATCGCGCCATTTTATATGATCTGTGCTTTTTGCGACCGAACATTTTGGTACGGGTTCACGGCGGGTAGGAGGTCGGGTTTTCCTACCCGACACAAGGCACCCGTTGAGTCAGCGGAGACTCGGAAGTGATGCAAGAGCACCAAGCAGCCTGTGCTGATATCACGCTTCCTTTGTTGCAGACTGGAAAGTCCGCAAGAAAAGGGACAGACCCGTCTGCGCTCGTACCTCGCTGCGCTTGCGTCAGTCCCTTTTTTGCTACGTGCCCGCGACGGGTTCCAGCACCAGGACGCTGTAGCGGGGCATGGAAAGGGTCACCCCTCCGTTTTCGACGGGAAAAGTTTCCTGCTGTCCCGCGATGCGGTAGGCGGTTTTCTCTTTGGCATCAAAACCGCTGATGGTCGCCGTCAATGGTTCGCTCCAGGTGTTCACCACGAGGAGCCAGTCGCCTTCGGGGCGGGATTTCGCAAGCACGTCGACGCCCCGATCACCCGAACCATAGCTCGGGGCCAGAGAGACCTGTGGCTGCTTCGCCGCGTCTGGCGCGGTGAGCACGGGCTGCAACCCATCGAGTTCCGCGATAACCTCCAGCAATTCGCGCCAAAAAGCGCTGTCCTTCTCCACAAACTGGGTACCCCAATAGAGGATACCCCGTGCGCCATGGACGATAGCATCGTAGGCCATAAAACGGCTCTCGGCCTTGGTGGGGCGCCTTAGGGCTT
>JAJRPE010000119.1 GCA_024280935.1 Candidatus Hydrogenedentota bacterium | reverse complement strand
GCTCAATGATTATGCGCCCCTGAGAGGCATATAAGCTCATCTAAAACTCAGATTTATGCAACCAGAGGGTATAGTTGCCCATGCCGTGAAAGCTTACAATTGTCCAAGGCGGGCATTGTATCTTGCCAATCAGTTCTTGAGGTGTTGCCCATGCCGACGTTGATTATAGGATCGACGCGCCCCTTGTTGCGGACTGGAAAGTCCGCACGCCTGCCCATCGTAAACACCGCCAATTTTTTTTCCTTGACACCTACTACGATTTGTAGTAACTTTACTTACTACAAGGCGTAGTAAGTCGCACACGAGGTATTCACCCATGAAGAACGACATCACCGAAGCGGAAATGGAAGTGCTCAAAGCGCTGTGGAAGGCGGGCGAGGGGACCGTCCGGGACATTGCGAAATATCTCCCCGGAGAACGGGCCTACACCACCTTGCAGACCCTCTTGAAGCGTCTGGAAGACAAGGGGGCCGTCTCCCGGCTCAAGGACAACGTGCCCCACGTCTACAAGGCCAGAGTCACCCGCCAGTCCCTGATGAAGACCCGGCTGAAGTCCATTGCTGACGATCTCCGCGACGGTGCGGCGGGGCCGTTGGTCATGGCGTTGGTGGAAAACAAGAAGTTTTCAAAGAAGGAATTGGATTCCTTTCGCACGCTCATCGATCAACTCGACGAAGAAAGGGAGTAGGAGTATGACGACACTTCTAATACATTGTCTGTCGGTTTTGCTCTTGGCTGTGTTCGTGGAGATCGCCTGTCGTCTTGGGCGCTTCCGCCCGGCGCTGTGCCATGCGCTTTGGCTGGTGGTCCTCGTGAAGTTGATGGTACCGCCGGTTGTCGGATGGCCTGTCTCCATGGAGTCGATCTTGGCGCAGTGGGAGTCGGAAAGCGCTATCCTAGCCGCGCAAGACCCCGTTGCGCATGCCGGAATTGCCCGAGTTTCCCGTGGGGTACAAATGGGGAGTAGCGGAATACCAGAAGTTGAACCGCTCTCGGTGGGCCAGCCAGAAAGGCCCACGTTGCTAAAGCAGTATACTCCTTCGGCTTTCTCGATAGGGCTTGGTATTTGGTTGGCGGGGGCATTGGGCCTGGCGGGTAGCGGGCTGTGGCAAATTGGCCGGGCGCGTCGGCGTATGGCTGCGGGGAAGGAACTCCCCGAATGGCAACAGCAAATGCTGGCGTCCTCCTGTCGCGAAATCGGGGTAGCCCTGCCACGGGCTTTGGTCTTCTCCGACATCAGCGGCGTATATGTGCAGGCCGTGGGGAAACCGGTTTTGTTGGTGTCGGCCGCGTCGCTGGAGCACATCGAGGCCCATCGCTGGAACACGATCCTGACCCACGAACTGGCCCACCTGAAACGGCGGGATCACTGGGTGGCATGGGCGCTGTTTATGGCTCGCATTGCCTGGTGGTGGAATCCGGCTTTCTGGTGGATACAAAAACGAATTCATCTCCACAGTGAAATGGCCTGTGATGCCTGGGTGGTGACGATGCACCCTGGCGAAAGGAGAAACTACGCGGAAACTATCGTGCGGGTGATGGCGCTCTTGTCGCAGCGCCGGGCCGCCGCACCAATATTGGGCTTGGCGGCCTGGCAGGCCGTCAGTGAAGAACGGAGACTCTGGATGATTATGAAAGCAAATTGTGGAAACAAACTACCGATGACCTATGGTGTGGCGCTGGGATTGGCCGCGCTCGTTCTTTCCCCGGCCTGGCTGGCCGTGGGGAAGGAGGGGGATAAGGGTGCCGCTGTAGAGCCTCCCGTGGTGCAAGTTAACGAAAGCGTGGTGCCTCCTCTGGCATTACCCCGTGAGACTCTCGATCCGGGAAGCGTGAATAGGACGAGGGGGCGTTCGGGAGATCCCACGACCGAAGTGCCGGTCTTCATTGAAGAACGGCGCCCGGTACGTGCCACGAAGCCTCGGCCAAATGTGCCGACGGATGGGGCGGTCCCTGTGGAGAAACGAGGCGCGATCCGAGCCACGAAACCCCCGTCGAACACACTGACGTTTGGGGCCGCCCCTCCCAATGAACACGTGGGATGGCAACTGGCGCTGCCGACAGATGCCGCGCTCCTCGCAACGTTGGAAAGTCCTGTCAATATCGAATTTGAGGACATTCACGTAAAAGACATCCTCGAGTTTATCCAGGATAGCTTCGAGGTCAACGTTGTGCTCGACCAACGTGAGGTCGCTCCCGCCCCACCGAGAGATGAAGCGCAAGCAAAACGGCGTGACACCGGGGAGCCGAGAGAATATGTAACCGATGGACACGTCCCTCAACTGACACTGAAAAACGTTCCGCTGAAGGATGCGTTGAATGCGCTCGGGCGGCCCCTGAATCTTCAAGGGGTGGCGTGGGGGCATACCGTTTGGCTCACCACTCTTGATCGTGCGACCAAGGAAAAGGCGTTCCCCATGCCCCGTGCGGCGTTTGAGGAAGGACGGATTTTGGACGTACTGAAATCGCCGGTGAACATAGAGTTTGAAGAAATCCACATCAAGGACGTGATGGAGTTCATTACGGCCTCCTTTGAGTTGAATCTCGTACTGGATAATCGGGTGGTTATGCCGGAAGGCGGTGACTGGAGCAAGCCGCCGATTGGCTCCCCCGGTTACGAGACCGATGGCCTGATCAGGTACATCAACTTGAAGAACATGCCGCTCGGGGAAGCGCTCCACGTGATTACCCGGCTCCTGGACCTCAGCTATACGGTGGAAAAGGACTATGTGTTTATTTCCACACACGAGTTGCTTAATTTGCTCAAGTAGAGGCCGGGCTGACATCCGAATGCCCGAGATTTTTCGCAAGAATCGATAGCGGAGGGCGATAGCCCAGCAACGGCGCCGCGCACCGGTGGTCACATCGGTACGCGACGTTTTTGTGCTTCGTGGTTGTTCACAGTTTGCACGGAGTACTACGGCAAAGGGGGTTGGCTTTCCAGCCCTACATAAGGCGCACGGCGGGTGTCGGAAGCGCACTTGGCTTGGGTGGTGCCGCGTGACTATCCAAGGCGGGCCACCGTGTTCTCTCGTTGGAGTCCAAAGCGGTTGTAGATGCCTACGCGTTTTTTGTTCGGCGTTCCCTTCATGTCGGGCAGGAAAGCCAACGCCCTTTCAATATGCCTGTTTTCCGCATTTGACGGATGGAAAAGAATGATGTACAATTGTACCGATGAGAATAGTAGCTGACACAAATACGTTCCTGGCCGTCGCGTTGCGTGAACCAGAAAAAGAATCGCTTACGAAGGTGCTCGCAGGGCATGCGTTGATGGCACCCGAGGTGCTGCCCTTTGAAATCGGCAATGCCTTAACCGCCATGGTGAAGAAACGGACGTTAGATTCGGAGGAGGTGCAAGCTGCCTTGGAAATGGTGAACATGATACCAGTAGACCTGCGCACGGTCGATATGCGTGCCGCCTTGGATATCGCCGTCAGGTTCAGAATTTACGCCTATGATGCCTACTACCTGGAATGCGCGACTCGGTACCGTGCCCCGCTATTGACGTTGGACATCGGTATGCAGCGGGTTGCCCGAGAATTGGCTATTGAAATCGTGGAGTTGCCGACATGAAACAATACACCTACTCGCAAGCACGGCAGCGGCTGTCGGAAGTGCTGGATATTGCGAGGAATGAAGAAGTGCTCATCACACGTCGTGGCGGTGATACATTCAGCGTCGTCTACAAGACGGAGAAGGCATCGCCCTTCGACATACCCGGCATCAAGACCAAGGCCACCACACAAGACATTCTGGACGC
>JAJRPE010000118.1 GCA_024280935.1 Candidatus Hydrogenedentota bacterium | reverse complement strand
GCTGGGTGAGCATGACATGCTCCTGGGTAGCTTTCGGGTGGGCGCGTTTTTGAGCCTGGGTGGCGTTATCCTCCAAAGCTGGACGGAGTGGGAGTTTCGTCAGACGCCGATGTTTTTTCTGGGGCACATTATCATGGCGGTGTCGGCCACGCTTTATTTTTACTGCGATAAAAAGGCGACTTCGACATGACAGATCGTGTTGAAACGACAACGCCAGGCGGCGAGGAAGATGATACGAATAACAAGTTTCTCTCGCGGGAACTTGTGGGCAGTATTCCTTGGGCCATCGGAAGTCGATTTGTCTTATTCTTCGTGTACCTGCTGGCTTCCGTGGTTATCGTGCGTGGCCTGGGGAAAGAGTCTTATGGTGTCTATCGGCTCTGCACAAATATTGCCGAGTATCTGCTCATCATATGTTGCCTGGGGCTGAATACGGCACTGATGCGTTTTGTGCCTGAGCTTCGGGTCATGAAGAGCAAGGCGGGCCTGACACGCTTGCTGACAAAAACTGCGCTGTCCCAGGCTGCCATGCTTCTCCCGGTGGGCCTGTTGCTCTACGCACTGAAGCCCTATCTGGATGACTGGCTGTTCAAAGGTAATTCCCATTTCCTTTTGTTATTCACCATGGTCGTGTTGGCTGGGCGCCTTGGACGCACCTTTTCGGAAGACGTGCTGACGGCTCTGTTTCGTATGCGTGCCGTGTCTATTCTGGCAGTCGTCTACGGAGTTCTGTGGTTGGGCGTGACCGTTGTAGCGCTCAAGTATTATCCTTCGCCACATACGGCGTTGCTGAGCCAGGCGGGTGCCCTCTTCTTTGTGGCCATCTGGGGCGCAATTGTGCTCATCAAACTACTTCGGGGTCTGGACTGGACCGAAAGCACCGAAGGTATCGGTATGCGGCGTGTGCTGGGCATCGCGCTGCCCCGGCAATTGAACCAAGCCGCATCGCTTATCACGCAGCAGTATTCTGAAATATTTTTCATTGGCTATTTCTTCGTCCCCGGAACAGTCGCTATTTACGAGATGGGAAACTGGCTGCCTTTCGTGTTGATTACCTTCTTGCCCATGGCGGTACATAAGCTCTTTACCTCGGGCTTTGCAGAAGCCTATTCCCGAAACCCCGATTGCCTGGGACGGCTCGTCACCTCTTACTACAAAGCGCTTATCCTCCTTGTCATACCCGTATCCGCCTTTGGCGCATTTTTCGCCACCGATGCCATCCGTGTTCTTTACGGCGAAGAAATGATCGAGGCCGGCCCCGTAGCCTCCGCCTTTTTCATCATCCACCTGTTGCCGCTCATTTCCATTCCGCTCGGTGTAGCGCTCGTAACCAAAGAAAAAATTCTGCACATGCAGCCCCTGCTTATCATGATGATTGTAGTGAACCTCACCTTCGACTGGATCTTTATTTCGCGCTATGGAGTGGTTGGCGCGTGCATTGCGATCGTGGCGACCTTTGCACTGACCATTCCGATTCGTCTCTATGTAGTCTCGCGTTTGATAGGCGGCATCTATTTCCCCTTGCGCTTCTTTCTTAAATTGCTGGGGCTGCTATTGGGGTTGGCCTTCCTCTTTTCCTTGTTGGTGAGCAGCCCCGGTTTTGTAGTGCTTGCAGCCCTGACCATTGCCTATCTCGTGACCTATGTTGCTTTACTTCGAGGACTTCGATTGATACATCCTGATGATATCGCCGAAATACGCGAAATGGGCTTCACCAGGTTAAATCGCGTCCTGGATGCTCTCGTTGTCAGGAAAAAGAGCTGACGTGGACTTCGACCACAGCCCAGGCCATCTTGGCCCTCAAAAAACCACCCGACGGTTTTTTGTCGACTTATTGTTGCCCGTGCCGTGAACGCTTATCCGTGATGAAATAATTTTTCGGCGGCATTCAGCGCAAGAGTGCCTGAAGACCTGGCGAATGCTTCCCTCAGACAGGGTCGTAATACTTGGAAATCGGTGCGATGGTATGCCCCCGGTTTGCACTCGGAACTATCGTGCAGGTAGTATGTTGCCACGCTTTGATGGTGCGCTCATGGGGTGGGTAAGGGTATCATGCGATGCTTGAGGGTGCCGCATTCGCGCTGCAAGACCTGTTTAGTGCCTTATTCTGGAAGAGTCGCGATAATAAAAAAGAAGATTCTCAGGCGGCGAGGGACAAGGACCATAAATCTTGGTTGTGGCCCAGCCACGTTGGATAGGAATCCCTCTGAGACAAATGCAAGAGCAACGGCACGAAGATCGTGACAGGGATGCGTCGGCTTTTCCCTGTTCATCCAAGCAAGATGCCGAAAGGATCGGCGGGCTGCGTCGATTCAAGCGCCGTGTGTGGGCAATTCGGGGTTATCTGCACTTTTTGTATGGTCTGCTGACCAGCTATCTCTACGACATTGGTCGTTATCACCGGGCTGCTTCCAAGGGAAACGAGGCGGTTCGTGCGGGGAAATCCCGTCATACCGAACTCCGTTCCTGGATTGCGGCGGATGCCCACAAGATCGAAAAAGGTCTCGCGCTCCGCGAACCGCGTCCCGGATTTGGCAAGCCGGTAATCCGGCGTCTTCTGGAGGAACTAGCCCGATACCACGCGGATTTTGGCCCGGATCATATCACCGAAATGGCCGTTAACATTCTGACCGCTTATGGCCGCTTCAACCGCGAACATGATCTTGGTGACGCGGATTTCGAGGCACAGGTAGCAGGCCTCGCATCAGATTTGGGTAGCACCCGTGATCCCGAGCGTGGTGGCATCGTTTCCGTTGGGCGGGGGGCCTTTCTGGAAAAGGCGCGATTGTCCGGTATCGCGGATTTTTTTCGCTCTCGCCACAGCGTCCGAAATTTTTCCGACGAGGTCGTGTCGATGGACGCGATCAAAGCGGCTGTCGAATTGGCGCAAAGGACCCCCAGTGTCTGCAATCGCCAATCCTGGAAAACCTATGCCTATTTGGAGCGTGAAGCCACACAGCAAGTCCTGGCATGTCAGCAGGGAAATCGTGGCTTTGGTGATACGACGGGTGGGGTGCTGGTGGTGACCTCTGATTTGGAAACTTTTTTTTCTTATGGGGAACGGAACCAGGGCTTTATTGATGGGGGTATGTTTGCCATGTCGCTGGTCTACGGACTTCATGCCCAGGGGCTTGGTTCGTGTTGCCTGAATTGGTGCGCAGAGCTATCTGCAGAGCGAAAACTCCGGGTCCTGACCGGAATACCTGATCACGAGGCGGTGATCATGATGATTGCTATCGGGCACCTGCCTGAATCTCTTCATGTGGCCCAGTCTGTACGTAAGCCGCTGTCGGAAGTTCTTGTGGGCGGTCATGTTGATGGAAAACGCACGATTAAATAAACAAGTTTTCCCGCGTGAAAATGTTTTCTTAGCAGTCACGGTAACTTGGAACGCCCGGTGTGTCGGGTTCAGGCAGTGCGTAAACGAGCGTAAAGAGGTTGCTCATGCGAATTTTATTAGCCGGTGTACCCTTCGGGTGCGATAATGTTGGCGATGAGGCGATCCTGTGCTGTGCGTTGGCGATTTTCAGGGAAGCAGCACCCGATGCCGAAATTACCGTCAGCACCAGTGATCCTGAGCGAACGGCAACACGACTTAATGTGGCAACATGCGGTTTGCTTGGTTTCTTCGATGAAGTTTCCCACGACGAGACCGTACGAATCATCGATGCCCATGATTGTTTCGTCTGGTGTGGTGCTACGGGCCTTTCCGATTATCCCCAGGTGACGACGGAGCTGATGCGCATTGCCCAGGAGCGGGGCAAAAAGACCATTCTTTGGTGTGTGGGAATGAACGATGAATTGACCCCGTCGATTCATCGAGTTCATCCAGGCCGGAGGAAGCGTGTTCTCCTTGCGCTTCAGGCAGCCACGCTGGGCTTGGTAGATACTATTGCCCTGGAAGAAAAACGGCGTGATCGGCGAAGCCGCCAAAAAATAGCTCAGTGTTTGAATGCTGTCGATTTGCTCTTCGTCCGCGATGAGCAGAGTCGCCAGGAAGTGCTGCGCAGCGGCGTGGAACGTGATGTCGTTGTCGGAGCCGACTCCGCGATTCGGCTGCGACCAGCCAATCTGGAGGAGCTTCGACTTCCACCGGGTATAGGCCACGCGTTGCATTCGGAACGGCCCAAGGTGGGCTTATGTGTTTCTGCCCAGGGGGCGATTGAGGACGAACGTGCCCTGGCAACCTGTATCGATGAAATTATAACGTCGGCCCATGTGGATGTTGTGGGGATTCCGATGAACCCGCTTACGGACTCGGCGCTCATGGCGCGGCTGGCCGGGCGTATGCAACACAGAGAGCATTTTTCTGTGCTGACGGGCGAGTACGAACCGGAAGAAATTCTGGCGATCACCGAACGAATGAGCGTCCTGATAAGCAGTCGTCTTCATTTGCTTATCCTCGCGTCGCTTGTTCATGTGCCGATTGTGGGTATATCACGTGGCTCGAAGGTGGATAATTTTCTTAGTCTGTTTGGGTTGGAATCGGTTGGCAGTGTCGATGCCTGCAATTTTGAGGGCCTGAAGAACGAGGTACTGCGTTTGTTGGCAGAAGCCGCGCCGTTTCGCGAACAGAGCCAGTCAGTCCTCCACGATGGACTGACGCGCTTGGAAGCCGCGCAGAGGCAACTGCGAGAATTCTTAAACACACCGTAGTGAGTCGGACGCTGTCTTGCGGGTTGATTCCGACCAGGAATCCTCATTCTCGCCTCCATGCGCCTTTTGTAACGGGCCGCTAAGGTCCCGTTGAGACGGCATCTTCCCTGGGGGCCAAGGGATTGCGATGCTCTTTCCCAAATGGCAACCAGGAATCGGGCGGTAGCATACCCGGCCCCAGCAATGCGCCGAATAAGGCGATGTGTGGGGCCTGCGTTTCAAAGATCGTGAATTCAGCCGTTCCGGCCCAGGAACCCACGTCACCATAGCGACGCATGAGCGGCAGTTCTTCAAATAGCGGGTAAAAAAGCTGCCTTGCAAAATCATAGGTAGAGGTGTTGGGCAAGCCACTTCGCGGGCCATAGATTGATATGCCCGGCATGAAGCCGAATCCTGCGTTCCTGAAGGTTTGCGACTCGCCGTGTTGGTGCGATGTGGGGGGCCTGGAGCCAAGCCCCGTTAACCAGACCCGCCCCAAAGCATTGCACCCAAGCACATAATCCGCAGACAGGCTGATGGCATTAAGATAGGTTTGTTCCTCTTCTGTGGTCATATTACCCAGCATGTAACGGCTGTAGACCCGCATTACATACTCACCCACTGCCGCACCTTTTCCAAAGTTGGGTGTCGTCGTTTCCATACGGGCGCTTCGATGGGCGCATTGGGTGTTAATCGCTTCAATTGCGTCGCCCACGTAGCGATCAAATCGGGTAAAGGACTCTTCCAGGAAAACGGGATCGGGATCCGGTGACAGCAAGTAGCCAAATACATAGTCCAGGAGAATGGGTTGCGAATCAAGTGCGTAGGAAGCCGCCCAGGGAGCGAAGGGATATACGCTTGGGCCAAGGCCAAAGCTGTCACCTGCAATCCATATGGACTCAAAAACATCGCGATATTCCGCCTCCCCTGTCATCCGATAAAGTTCGCTTGCGGCATACATCGGGGGCCCGGTCGTGGCTTCTGTCACGCCGTTCGCCATGGCATACTGATAGGCGGCAACAGCACGCCCCAACAGTTCTGCTGACTTATCTGGCTCGAAGGGTTCGACAAGCCTTGCCGCCTGGGCAAATAGTCCCGCTACACGCATCGTATGATAGGCACTCCGTGTAAACGTCCAGTAAGGCAAAGCATCCAAATCCGCAAAATTAATCAGCGAAGGGTGGGCAAAAGATTCTACACCTCCTCGAACACCACCGTCTTCTTCTTGCAGTTGCTCCCATGCGGACAAGCTCCAGAGTATTTCGTCCAAAAGATCTGGAATCCCATTTCCGCTTTCGGGAATGGCGAGCTGACTGTCAAGAAATGTTTCTGGGTGCAATTCGTATATGCGCATGAGATAAAGAGGTACCAGAAAGTGCTGTCCACGAATGTCGTAATCGGCAGCATCATGGTGGCCCCCTGCCAGCGTCCGTTGACCGGTTTGTGGCGTGTTTTCTGTAAATGCGGTACGTTCAAGCAAGAAATCTCCCGTATCCGCCGTAAAGACAAAAGGATGATCGGGTGGTCGTGGGGACCACTCCGTCCATTCGGGTTTCAAATCACGCCCCCAGCGATTAAAAAACAATCCACGGGCGCTTACATAAAACGCCTTGAACACAGCCGTTTCGCTGACCTGCGTTGGAAAGGAAACGCCAACACCTGGAATGTATACGCGATAAACGACACCCTCAGCGGCAGGAACGGTGGAAAGATCGATTTCACGTACTTCGGTCCCCGAATCGTTGTCCATGGCAGAGCGCTCGGTGATTAGCAACCCTGTAACGGCTTCCGTGCGTCTGAGAAGCGCATTTTCATCATCGACAAGAACACTGGCCTGGCTGGGGAACCCGGTCAATGACAGGGGTCCGCCATCCCCCATCCATCCAGAGATATAGGCGTATCGCTCCGTTGCAATGGGGCTGTACCCGACTTGGTTCACTTGGATAACCGTAGTTTCCAGATGGCGATCACTAAACGGCAAAATAAAACTCGGTTGGAACGTTTCTTGCCCGATTTCAAAGTCAAAGGACATGGTCTCGCGGGTAATTTCAGGCCCAAGGACCGTCAGTATTTCCCGATTGCCCACCGGTTCTTCCAGAACAAAGTAGAGCTGGTGATCAAGGTCGATTAAGTTCAAACGCAAGAGACCAGTCGTGGCACCCAGATCTACATCCACCCCCGATTCATAATACGGTGTGCCCGTGGGAACAGACTGGCGATATATCGATGTTATCCCGATGGGACTCCCATCGTTACGTGTTATCGACCAGGACCCCGCCTGCAAGTCTTCTCCCGTGTCGCCAACGATTCGGTCTATGCCGCCGTCACTCACGTCGCTGCGAAGTGAAAAGGAATGCACCGCATCATTCGCCACGATTACCTGAAGAACATTGGGGGCTACCAGATGTATCTCCCGAACGGGATTATCCAGCACAGCAAGTGGCCCGCCCACCGTGTGTGCGTAGGCGTTACCCTCGGCCAAAACCGCACTGCCGGAATCCAAAACTTCAATGTGGAAAAAGACATCGACGGCAGGAGCAAGATCCAGGGCCGTATACGTTGTGGCATCGCTGGCAAGGGTGTCAAGAAGGGTTTGAAGGGGCAGATCGGCGTTGGCGGTCGCCGATGGTTCCGGCCCGAGATAAACCCGCACGGAAGCCGCTTGATCCAATCGCGCCCATGACAATCTGACGCTCGACGAAGTCACCCCATCCGCTTCGACGGCCAGCACGCCCACGGTGTCTGCGGGCAGACCCGTGGCTGCAAGGTCTACGGCAATTGTTTCGGTGTCCACGGCATCGGAAAGGAGCGTGACGGTTTCCGTATAGCTTGCCGATGTGGTTGGAGTAAATACAACGCTAACCACCTGACTGGTATCGGGATTCAGAGTGAACGATGTCGGGCTAGCCGTGAAGGATGCTTCAGAGGTCATGATCGAGGAGACGGTCAGTGGTGCATTTCCTGGATTAGATAGGCTCAGTGTACGCGTTGAACTTTGACCGATAGCGATACTTCCAAAATCCATGGCATCATCGGATACAGAAATGGCGGGCGACACAGCACGACCACGCAGAGACACCGCTGTGGCGGAACTCATGGGTGTCAGGCTGTGGGCCAGGGCCAGGGTTGCACTTTTGTCTCCCGTAGCTTTGTTCAGCACGGTTGCCGGGCTGAAAGAGACGGTCAGGGCGTGTGTTGCACCTGGTGCTATGTCAAACGCTGTTTCCGACACGAAAAACTCTTCGGCCTGAGCACCCGTGATCGACACCTTATGTACAGACAAGGTGCCCGTACCGATATTCGTAAGCGTGATGTCCTGACTCGCCGTACCGTGAACGGTCACATCACCAAAATTCAAAGCAGGTACGGAGCCCATGAGCGGATAGGAAGATACGTCGAAAGCAGTAAGAGACACCGCCCAGACATCGTCAATGTAGAACTTGTGTCCCTGGCTTGGAAGTGCAACACCAAAGAAAATATTTTCCACGTTATCCAGCGAATACGTGTCTGTTTGAAGATCAGCGATAGGAATGCGCACCAGCCGATACGTGAGATCCAGTGCGCCACCATCGATATAACCATCGATGTTGACCGTATTGCTTTGTCCCGAGAGACCCCGGACGCGAAAGTCCGTCGTGCGGCCTGTCATATCGGCCTTGGCAAAAAACCAGATTTCATCAAGGGCAGAGAGGTCACTCCGATAGCCGGGATAGTCGATAAAACCGATGGTGGGCGAGGAAAATTTGGTGGGTGTCGCTTCAAGGCAACCCGTTCCTCGGAAAGCTTCGGCGCTGTTCAGGACTCCATTCGCCCCGGTATAGCCATTTTCTCCATCCCAGAGAAGCAGACTGGTCACTGTAGGCACCACCGTCAATTCCATCAGACCCGCACTGTTGCTTGTCGTACCTACGGCACGAATGGTTGTTGTTCCTTCTGCGACGGCCAGCACCACGCCGGTTCCAGAAACGGTGGCCACGTTGGTATCCGAAGAGGTCCAGGTGAACGTGATGTCGTTGGGATCGGTGGAACTCGCCGTAAATACATCGGCGGAACCTATGGGCAGGGGAAGTTGTGACGATGTCAACGTCACTTCCGCGCTGCCGACGGTGACTTGAGCGGTCCCGCTGTCGCCGCTTGCCGTGCCCGTCGTGGTGATTTGGGCTACGCCGACACCGATCGCACTCACGGTGCCGTCTGGAATCACGGTTACGACGCCAATGTCGGAGGAGGTCCACGTGAAGGTGTCTTCGATGTCGGTCGATGTGGCGGAGAGTGTTGCCGATTCGCCTACCCGGAGTGCTGTTTCGGCGGGGGTTACGGTGATCTCCGCGAATGGCCTGCCAGAAACTGTGATGAATGCGGAACCGGCATCTGTGCTGGCGGTGCCGGTGGCGGTAATGGCGACATCGCCTTCTGCAACGCCGGTTACAGTGCCATCGGCGCTCACCGTCGCGATTCCATCGTCCGAGGACGACCATGTAAAGGTATCTTCGATATTGGTCGATATGGCCGACAGGGTCAGGGTTTCGACCGGTCGAATCACAGCATCAGCGGGCGTTACGGTTACATCTGCGGGTGCACTGCCAGAAACCGTGATGGCGGCGGTCCCAGCGGTTCCGCTGCTGCTGCCGAGCGCGGTAATGGTTACGCTGCCTTCCGCAATGGCGGCCACCGTGCCTTCGGGTGTTACTGCTGCGATGTTATTGTCGGAGGAGGACCACGTGAAGGTGTCCGCCGTATCGGTCGAAGCCGCCGCCAGCGCCACGGTTTGGGTTGGCCGGAGTGTTGTGTCGGCGGGGGTCACGGTGATTTCTTCCGTGATCGTGCCGGAAACAGTGACGGTGGCCGTGGCCGTGGCCCCGCTGCTGCTGCCTCGGGCTTCTATGGTAACCCCGCCTTCGGCGATGGCGGTCACAGTGCCGCTTGTGTTGATGGTTGCGACACTGTTATTCGACGATGACCAAACGAAGGAATCTTCCGCGTCGGTTGACACGGCTGAGAGTGTTGCGGTTTCGCCCACGAGAAGGTTCGTTTCCGTGGGAGATACGCTTATTCCAGCGGGAACTGTACCGATGACTGTTACAAAGGCGCTGCCGGTGGCTTCGCTGTTGGTGCCCCTGGCGGCAATGGTTGCATTGCCTTCGCCAATGGCGGTCACGGTGCCGTTTGCATCGACGGTTGCGATGCTATCGTCGGAGGACGACCACGTGAAAGCGTCTTCGCCATCGGTTGACGTCGCCGCCAGCGTGGTGGTTTGGGTTGGCTCGAGTTCTATCCCTGCGGGACTTACGTCTATTGCTGCGGGAACCGTGCCAGAAACCGTGATAAAGGCGGCGCCAGTGGCCGCGCTAACACTGCCGGTGGCGACGATAGTGGCTTCGCCTTCAGCGACGGCGCTAACCGTGCCATCGGGGCCTACCGTCGCGATGCCATCGTCGGAGGAGGCCCATGTGAAGGCGTCTTCGGTATTGGTCGAGGTGGCTTCCAACAGCGCTGTTCGGGCTGGGCGGAGCACGGTCTCGGCGGGACTCACGCTTATCTCTGCGGGCGCCGCGGAAACTGTCACGGAGACGGTGGCAGCGTCGTTGCTGAGGGTTCCCCGTGCGGTGATGGTCACTTGGCCTTCGGTGATGGCGGTAACGATACCGCTTGCGTCGATGGTCGCGATGCTTTCGTCCGAGGAAGACCAGGTGAAGGCATCCTCCGTGTCGGTGGAGGTAGCTGTCAGCGTTGTCGTCAGACTTGGCTGAAGCACAATCCCGTCGGGCGTTATCGTTATCTCCGCAGGCGGCCTGCCGGAAACCGTTACGGTCGCGGTGTTCGTCGCTTCACTGTTGATTCCTCTGGCTACGATGGTTACTTGACCTTCGGCGACGGCGGTTACGATGCCGTTTGCGTCGATGGTCGCGATGTTGTTGTCCAGAGAAGACCAGGCGAAGGTGTCCCCGGCATCGGTCGATGTTGCCTCCAGTGTTGCGGTCAGCGTTGGTCGCAGAACGACCTCGGTGGGTGTCACGGTTATGTCTGCGGGTGGCGCGCTGGCAACCGTGACGAGGGCGCTACCCGTGTCTCCGCTATTGTCGCCTGTCGCGGTGATGGTGGCTTCTCCGTCGGCGACGGCGGTCACGAGGCCGTCTTCATCGATAGTCACGACAGCGTCGTCTGAAGACGACCAGCTGAAGGTGTCCAGGATATCGGTTGAAACAGCCGATAGCGCGGAAGTATCTGTTGGCTGGAGCACGATCTCGGCGGGTGTTACGGTTATATTTGCAGACACCAACCCGGAAACGGTCACGGAAGCGGTAACCGTGACTCCGCTGTTGCTGCCTTGGGCTACGATGGTTGCCTGGCCTTCTGCCACCGCGGTCACTCTGCCGTTTGCGTCGACGGTCGCGACGCTAGTGTCGGAGGACGACCAGCTGAAGGCATCCAGGGTGTCCGTCGAACTCGCCGCCAGTGTCGTGGCTTGTGTCGGCTGGAGCACGATCTCGGAAGGGGCCAACGTCACCGTTGTGGATGGGACGACAGCAACCGTGACAAGAGCCGCACTCGTGGCTTCGCTGGGCGAGCCCATAACGAAGATGGTGGCCATGCCTTCGGCGATAGCGGTCACGGTGCCGTTTGTATCGACGGTCGCAACGTTATTGTTCGAAGACGACCAAATGAAGGTGTCCTCTGCATTGGTCGATGTCGCCAGAAGCGATGCGGTTTGCGAGGCCTGGAGTACAATTTCTGCGGGGGTCACGGTTATGTGCGCAGGGGGTATTCCGGGAACGATTATGGTGGCCGTTCTCGTGGCATCGCTGTGGGTGCCTCTGACTACGATGGTGGCAAAGCCCCCGGCGACAGCGGTCACGACGCCATTTGTGTCGACGGTAGCGATGCTGTTGTCCGAAGAGGACCAAGTGAACGCGTCCTCGACATCGGTCGATGTCGCAAACAGCGTTCCAGTTTGCGTGGGCTGGACTACAAGTTCGGACGGGGTCAGGACGATTACCGCAACGGGCGGGGCAACAACGGTCACAAGAGCGATCCCGGTAGCCTTGCTGCGGGAGCCTATGGCCGTGATGGTGGCAACGCCCTCGGCGACAGCGGTCACGACACCAAATTCGTCGATGGTCGCGATACTATCGTTCGAGGATAACCAGGTGAAGGTGTCCCCCGTATCGGTCGATGTCGCCACCAGCGTTGTCGATTGCATTGGCTGGAGCACGCTTTCGGCGGGGGTCACGTCGATGCCTGCCGCAGACGTGCCTGTGACCGTAATGGCAACGATGCTCGTCGATTGGCTTCGGTTTCCTTTGACCGATATGGCGGCTTCGCCTTCAGCGACGGCGGTCACGGTGCCGCTCGCGTTGATGGTCGCAACGGCCGTGTTGGAAGAGGACCATGTAAAGACATCATCAATATTGGTCGACATTGCGGTTAGTGTTGCGGTCCGTGTTGGGCGGAGGACTATATTGGTGGGGACCACTGTAAGCGCGACCGGAACGGCTACCGGGATAGACCGGGTGAGCTGACTATTGGAGCCACGAACGGTAATGGTGGCAGTGCCCTCCGCAATACCGGTCAAAAGGCCGCTGTTGCTGACCGTTACAATTTCCACATTGCTCGAAGACCACCGGAAGGAATCGTCCGCGTCGGTTGATGAGACGCTAATTCGCTGGGTCTCGCCGATGCCCAGACTGACGGCCGCCGGGGAGACACTCAGGGTAGGCGTGGTCGATTCTGGGCAACCCGCAAGGAAAATCAGTACTGCGGATAGTGTTACGAGTCGGCACGATGTTGCCATGATTGCCTCCTGTAGTGGTTCACGGGAGTGCGTGCCTGGACGGCACACAGGCTATTGGTGTATTCAATCGGACCCGCCGATATTTCACGTGGGCAGATCTCTCAGAAAATGCCTCGAAATGATGTGGCGGGCAACGTACTCGGATGTCAACGACACCGCCCACACTGCCGTTCAACATTGTATCATAATTACGTGACAAACGGGGTGCGTTATGACAATAACAATGCAAACTCGATAGGCCTTTTCGCATGGGTTCGTGGCCCGCTGGACAGTCCATGTTTAATGAAAAAAAGCGCCCGAGGCCACCGAGAGAAGTGGTCCACGAGCACTATGGATTGTATACGCGAGAAATCGGCGGCATAGTATGATATCGCTACTTGGCGGCTTTCTTTGCGGGCTTTTTTGCCGATTTTTTGGGCGCGGATTTCAGGTCCTTGGGGTTTTTCATTATGGCCAGGGCTTCTTCCTCAGAAATTTGCCCGCCGTTGTAGAGGTCTTTCACCGAGCGATCCATCGTGATCATGCCATCTCGGGTGCTCGTTTCGAGCACACTGTACACTTGGTGGGTTTTTCCTTCGCGGATGAGATTGGCGATGGCGGTGTTGTTCATCAGCATTTCACAGGCCAGCACCCGTCCCGTATTATCCGCGTTGGGCAAGAGGCGCTGGGAGATAATGGAATGGAGGGTCATGGAGAGCTGAAAGCGAATTTGCTGCTGCTCATGACCAGGGAACACATCGATGATGCGGTCCACCGTTTGGATGGCATCGTTGGTATGGAGTGTGGCGAAGACAAGGTGCCCCGTCTCCGCAGCCGTCAATGCGGCCTTAATAGTTTCCAAATCGCGCATTTCGCCGATAAGGATTACGTCAGGATCCTGACGCAATACGTACTTGAGGGCATTGGGGAAGCTCTTGGTGTCGTCGCCCACCTCACGTTGATCGATGATGGATCGTTTGTGGGTGTGGACGTACTCGATGGGATCTTCCACCGTGATGATGTGGCAGGCTCGTTCTTCATTGATTAAATCGATGAGAGCGGCCTGGGTGGTGGTCTTGCCATGGCCGGTAGGACCGGTCACCAGCACGAGACCCTGTTTCACGTTGACGATATTCTGGACTGGGTCAGGCAAACCCAGCTCTTCCAAGGCGGGGATTTTCTCTGGAATAGGCCGAAAGGCAGCTGTGACGGCACCTTTCTGGCGGTAGACGTTGACCCGGAAGCGGTGGCGTCGTCCCGAGGCCAGGGAGAAATCCAGTTCTTTATGTTCCAAAAACTGCTCGCGCTGTTCGTCGGAAAGGAAGTCGAAAATAAGCTCTTCGGTTTGTTCGGGCGTGAGCGCATCGGTGCGGCTGCGGAAGAGCTGACCGTTAATTCGCAGGATGGGCGGTGCCCCTGCGCTGATGAGAAGATCGGAGGCGTTCTCCTCGGCGACGAGGTCAAAGAGATCATGAATATTCATGGGAATAGTGCTCCTGCGGGGGTTGTCGTAATGTCAGGGTCTTACTTAGCGAAAATCGCCATAAAAAACAAGATAAGCCCACGTCATTCCCACGAAAGTGGGAATCCAGAACGCGGCAGACGCACATCGCAACATCACTGGATCCCCGCGTTCGCGGGGATGACGATCTTGGGTTGTGGGCAAAGCTCATCTTGGAATATCGAGGTGGTTTGCAATGTGGGCAATAAACTGCGGCGGGGAGGAGTTTATCGAAATTTCGGCCTCCCCAGCCCGATTATGTGCTCACAATAGTAGCCTACGGATTTCTTTGATGCAATAGGCTGGCTCTAAATATTCACGTCGGGCAGGAGTGCGGACTTTCCAGTCCGCAATAAATGCAGCGTGATGCCTTAGAGCAGCCGTTGGCCGCAACCAAAACTCTATTTACCACGAAGGCACGAAGAACGCGAAGAAGAAATTAAAGAATAGGCCCGCGACAAAAGTCGTTCGGCGTCATTAATCAATAACGCGCACCTCTTCCTCCAGCGCGACACCATGTTGTTTCGCCACGGTTTTCTTGGCCAGGGCAATCAGGTCCAGGACATCCCTGAACGTCGCAGTGCCCTCATTTATGATGAAATTGGCATGCATGGGGCTGATGACTGCCCCGCCTATGCGCGTTCCCTTGAGTCCGCAGGATTCAATGAGGTGACCCGCGTGGTTTCCCTCGGGGTTCTTAAAGACGCTGCCGCAGGAATGGCCCTGGGGCTGCTTTTCCAGACGACGTTGCTTGTAGCGGTCATAGATGGCCTGTTGGTCAGCCTCTGCCGGCGTGAATTGAAACGTTCCGCCGAGGATGACATCGCCGGGTTCACAGAAGGTCTGGCCCCGGTAACTATAGCGTTCGGGTGTCATCGGGATGGTCGTGCGGCCCGCAGGCTTCATGACGTTAACCGATTCCATCCACTGGCAGGTGCTGCCCTTAACCGTACCCGCGTTCATGTAGATGGCCCCGCCCACCGAGCCGGGGATGCCTGTGAATCCCCCCACGCCATCGTAATTGTGCTTCAGCATAATCTGGCGAACCATGTCGTCCAGTTCGCAGCCCGAACCCACATAAAAACGGTGGTCTCCCAAGTCTTCCATACGCAGGAGCTGGGTCGTGAAGAGGACGATGCCATCGTAGCCTTCGTCGTTGATGAGGACATTGGACCCGCCGCCAATAATGAGTTTTTTCCCTGGTTGGGCGTTCATCCATTGGTAGGCTTGCTCTACCTCCTCATCGGTACGGGGCAGGAGGGCAACTTTCGCTGGCCCGCCAATGTTATAGAGGGTGCATTCGGCCAAGGGGTAATCCAGCCGCGAAAAATCGAAGGGAGGTGTACGCATGAGAGATAGCATACCCTATATAGGCGCAGCGTTCCCACTTTTCGCTATATACTGTGGTTTAGGCAAGGGACGTACCCCCGCACGGGCACGTCACCGTAGCGGTATTTGCCACGGGGTCCGTGTCGAAGCCTTGGAAAAGCACGGCCCACCATAACGCGGGGGCATGTCCCGGTGGAGCTGCGGTATGTGCTCGAAACCATGGGGAGACTTCTCCAAGGTTACCGGGACAGGCACGCGCATAAACGGTTACTTTCGTGCCCGCTGCTACCACGTTCGCCAACACGCACTCTCCCGCTACCGAGGTTGGTGGCGCGAGTCCGTCCCTGAGGGCCAGAGCGGGGCTGTCCCCATAAAAAATGGCAGGCATTGCTGCCTGCCATGGGATTATGCTGTTGGTAGAGACGGAGAGAGACCTCTACAGGTGACCGTCGTGTTCTTCGGCGAAATCTTCGAGAGCCTCTTTGATGGCCCTCTTGTGGTCTAGATCATACAGTTCACGGTCCGCTTTGCGGCGGAACTGGCTCCGCTGCTCATGGTCGTAGGGAAAGGCCTTGGGGCTGCGACGGTTGTTCGTTCGTCGATCCGACTGCCAGTTTCCGTGCTCATCTTTATAGTATCCCGGACGGTGTTCAGACATTGAGCGAGGTATCCCGTTGAATTGGTGTCATGCTTCATTTCAGTACGCTTAGTATAGGCATAGGAGGGGATGCCGTTCAACATGGGATTCGCACTGAATTGGCGGAGCCTGTTAGACTGGGGCTTTCTGCGAGCGTAGGCCGCAAGAAAAGGGACGTCTGCGCTCGTACCCTCCTGCGGCGTGTCTTCGATCTCGCTGCGCTTGCGTCAGTCTCCTTTTTGCTTTTGTTGGCGGAGCCAACGACTCCAAGGTAAGCTTCTCCTACAACCTAAGACTGTCATCCCCGCGAACGCGGGGATCCAGTGGTGTTACGATGTACACTTGCCGCGTTCTGGATTCCCACGTTCGTGGGAATGACGTGGCCTTATCTTGTTTTTGAGGGGAGCCTTTTCGGCCCCGGGAACACATACAAACCATATTAGCTGCATCACCTCCGAAGCGGAGGACATCAATCAGGAGCGTCTTCATTCCAATGTCGGATTTTTCAAAGTCCACGAATATCACCTGGCACCAAAGCGGCATAGCGCCAGAAGAGCGCGCCACGCTCCTGGGCCATCGTCCTGCCCTGTTGTGGTTCACGGGACTCTCGGGTTCTGGGAAATCGACCTTGGCGAATGGCGTGGCACGGGCGCTCCATGACCGGGGTGTCCATACCTATGTGCTGGATGGGGACAACGTGCGCCATGGGCTGAACAAGGATTTGACCTTTTCGGCGGAGGACCGGGTGGAAAATATTCGGCGCATTGGCGAGGTAGCCCGCCTTTTTGCGGATGCGGGGCTGGTGACGATGACGGCGTTTATATCCCCATATCGAGATGATCGGGCGCAGGCGCGGGCTATTGTGGGCGAAGCCTTCATCGAAGTGTACGTGGATTGCGACGTTGCCGTTTGCGAGTCACGCGATCCCAAGGGCTTGTACAAGAAGGCCCGTGCCGGGGAGATTGGGAATTTCACCGGCATTTCGGCACCCTACGAGGCACCGGAGAACCCGGAGTTGCGCATCGACACCTCGACGATGCCGCTGGAAGAGTGCGTGGCGCAGGTGGTGGCGTATTTGGTGGCGCGGGGGATTATTGAGGAAAGGGACTGAGGAGACAAAAGGGACTGCGGGGACGGATTTTCGGTGAGGGGCTTGCGAACTCAGAAATGGGGAAGATGCCCGATTGTGGTGTGCCTTCGTGGATATCCCGTCCCTTGGGTCGCTGAAGTCCCTTTCGTCCCTTAATGCAAAGGAAGTTTCACTCGCATGAACGACTGGACACCTGCCGAACGGCACATGCGCTTTCGTTTTTCGCTCTATGGCTTCCTGAAGAACCAGCGTTACTTCGAGGCCTTCTGGATCCTGGCTTTTCTCGACAAGGGATTCAGCTTTTTTGAAATTGGAATGTTGGTGGGCTTTCGCAGTCTCTGTACCAATCTCCTTGAGGTGCCCTCCGGCGCGGTGGCGGATTCCTACGGGCGCCGCGCCAGCATGGTGCTGTCTTTCCTCGCCTATATTGTGGCTTTCGTTACCTTTGCGTGGTCGGAACATCTGAGCGGTCTTTTTCTGGGCATGTTTTTCATGGCTATTGGGGAAGCCTTTCGCTCCGGCACCCACAAGGCCATCATCTTCGACTGGCTTCGCTCCGTGGGGCGTGAATCGGAGCGGGTCCAGGTCTATGGCTACACCCGGAGCTGGTCCAAGATGGGCTCGGCCCTTTCTGCGCTGCTTGCCGCCGGCCTGGTGTTCTTTTTGCAGGACTATGGCATTGTATTCTGGCTCAGCGCCCTGCCCTGTGTTGTGAACATTGTAAACTTTCTCGGCTACCCGGCAAGTGTGGAAGCCTCCACGAAAAAGCGCGCTATCGGGGGTGTCGGGGCGCTCTTGTGGCACGCCGCCGTCGCGGCCTGGAAGGAACGGCGGCAACGACGTCTCTTGTTGGAAGCGATGGGCTTCGAGGGTGTCTTCACGGTGGGAAAGGACTATTTGCAACCCTTCTTGCAGCAGGCGGCCCTCGCACTGCCGGTCCTCCTGGTTTTGGCCGATACGCAACGCACGGCCCTGATCGTGGGGATCGTGTACTCCTTGCTGTTTTTCCTCTCCGGGGTGGCTTCCCGAAATGCGCATAGCGTGGTTCAATGGAAGAAGAACGAAGAAGACGCGGCACGCTTCCTCTGGCAATTGACCTTTGCTTGTTACGGGGTGCTCCTGATCAGCCTTTATATGGGTTGGGCGGTGGTGGCCATACCTGCTTTTGTGGGGCTCTACCTGATCCAAAACCTGTGGCGGCCCGCTTTGGTAAGCCGACTCAATGCCGTATCGGACCCATCGATGTCGGCGACGACCTTGTCCATCGAGTCGCAGGCCCGTTCCCTGGCGACTTTTGTGATGGCGCCGCTGCTGGGGCTGGCCGTCGACGCAGTGGGCTTGTGGCCGGTTGGGGCGCTGGGCGCGGTGGTGGCGCTTATAGCATTGTCTGCGACACGACGGCGGCGCGTTGACATGATGTAGCGGCCTATCTATACTGTTGCAAGCGTGACAGGCCTTTCCAATTTGGAGCGGGTTGATGTTGGATGCACAGGTACTTGTCCTTAACAAGTCGTGGATCGCCATTAATGTGGCGAGCGTGCGTCGCGCCTTGGCGCTGTTGTACCAGGGGCACGCCCGGGTGATACACCCGGAAGATTACTCCCTTCACGGCTTCGATGCGTGGTGTACCTATTCGCGCAAGGCGTGCATGAAGAACGAAGATTTGCCCATGGTCCGCACGCCTTCCCAGTTTATCGTCCTTCCCGAGGTTATTCTGCTGAACGCGTTCAATGGCTTCATTCGTCACGAGATTCGGTTTTCCCGGAGCAATATTTTCACGCGGGACAAGCACCAGTGCCAGTATTGCGGCTCCCGGCCCGAAAGGCGGGACCTTACCTTGGATCATGTCCTGCCACGGTCCCGGGGCGGCGTGGATTCGTGGGAGAATCTGGTGCTGGCCTGTGCGCATTGCAACGTGAAGAAAAGCAATCGGACCCCGGAGGAGGCCAATATGCGACTCCTCAACAAGCCGAGAGCGCCCCGTTGGCTCCCCAAATTCGGTATGTCCACACGAAAACCGGAAATGCACAGTTGGCATCGCTTTGTGGATACGTCGTGCTGGGTGACTGAGGTGGCCGAGTAGGCTATAGTGAAGGCCCGCATTTGTGTCGGTTTCTGGAAGGGTCCTCGTGAGAAAATTGTCCCGAATTCACTGTCTGTTGCTCTCAATGCTGACTGGGCTTGCCTTACTTGCGCCCCAAGTCACCGCCGAAGCACCCGATGATGTCCTCCTCTTTTCCTTTTTTCGCAGCAACGGTGAGACGGGATTGTTTCTGGCGTGGAGTGAGGACGGCCTTCGGTGGCAGGAGGTCCACAAGGACGTTGCCTGGCTCACGCCCAAGGTGGGCGAATCCAAGCTTATGCGCGACCCCTGCATCATCATCGGCGGAGATGGCCAGTTCCACTTGGTGTGGACACCAGGCTGGCATGAGCGGGGCATTGGCTACGCGACATCCAAAGACCTCATCCACTGGTCGGAACAACAGTATCTCCCGGTGATGGCCCATGAGGAAACAGCCCGCAACGCCTGGGCGCCGGAGATCTTCTATGACGATGCCACCGCCCAGTATTACCTCTTCTGGGCCACGACCATCCCCGGTCGTTTTGACGAGACGTTGGGACAGGGTGATGGTGAAAACAATCACCGCATGTATTACACCACCACGAAGGATTTTGTAGATTTCGCCGAGACCAAGCTCTTCTACGACCCCGGTTTTAACGTCATCGACTCCACCCTCATCAAGAATGAGGCCCGATACGTCATGTTCCTGAAAAACGAGACGCTCACACCGGAGGAGAAGAATATCCGTGTGGCCACCGCCGATAGCCCGGCCGGCCCCTGGAGCACGGCATCCCCCAAGATTACTGGTGACTACTGGGCCGAAGGTCCGACGGCTGTTCGCTGGAGTGATTACTGGTACGTCTACTTCGACAAGTATCGGAAGCATAGCTATGGTGCCGTTCGCTCGAAGGATTTGGTGGCCTGGGAAGATGTGTCAGAGAAAATCGTCATGCCCGAGGGCATTCGCCATGGCACGGTCTTTCGCGTTTCACGCGGCGTCCTGAGCGCCCTCCAGGCCCATGCGACCGCCGGTGAGTAGGGAGATAAGAGGCGCGTCGTCCAATCAAACGCACCAAGCGTTGTGCTGGGCTGATAGCGCATCCTGAAGTCGGAAAGACGGCATCCTTAACGGGGGCCGACCCTCTGGCCTATGCGAGAATCTCCTTGATGACATTCCCATGCACGTCGGTGAGCCGCCGATCGATGCCATCCCGTCGCACGGTCAGCCGTTGGTGATCGATGCCGAGCAGGTGCAGCACCGTGGCGTGAAGGTCGTAGCAATAGGTTTTGTCCACCTCCGCTTTGTAGCCCCAGTCATCGCTTTGTCCGTGGGCAACACCCGACCGGACCCCCGCGCCCCAGAGCCAGGAGACAAAGGTACCGCCGTTGTGGTCGCGGCCGGTGCCAGCCTGGGCGAAGGGCGTGCGGCCAAATTCCGTCGTCCAGATGACCAGCGTGTCTTCGTCCAGACCCCGGGATTTCAGGTCGCGGAGCATCGTGGCGATGGGCTTGTCAACGCTGGCCGCCATGGGCGGAAGTTCCTTGGTGATGCTGGCATGGTTGTCCCAGTTGCCCACCGCGCCTTGGGGGCCGCTCCACACCTGGACGAAACGCACGCCCCGCTCAATAAGCCGGGTAGCGAGGAGGCAGCGTCGTCCAAAATCTTCGGTGTGTTTTTCTTCCATGCCATAGGCCCGTCGCACGTAATCGGGTTCGCGCATAACGTCGAAAGCTTCGGGCGCGGCGAGCTGCATCTTCGCAGCGAGTTCATAGCTGGAAATACGCGCATCGAGTCGGGAATCCCCCGGATGCGTCGCGGCATGGACGCGATTGATCGTGTCCAGCAGGGCCAGTCCAGCGGGGTCGGAATCGCGGTTCGCAAAGGCGTGGGTTTTGCCGGGGAAAAGGTCAGGAACCGGCTGCTCTGCCGCCGCATTGATTACCGTGCCTTGGTGTACCACCGGCAGAAAGCCCGACGAAAAGCAGCCCTTTTGGTTGTAGGGCAGCCCTTTCGCGTCGGGCAATACGACGAAGGAGGGCAGGTTGTCCGCGATATTGCCGAGGGCATGAGAAATCCAGGAACCCATGCAGGGAAAGCCTGGCAGCAGAAACCCCGAGTTCATCATGTAGGTGCCGGGGCCATGTACATTGGTTTTGGTGGTCATGGCCATGAGGAAGGCCATTTCGTCCACCAGTTTGGCCTGCTCCGGGAACATTTCGCTGACCCAGCGCCCACTCTCGCCATGCTGTTTGAATGCGAAAGGACTCTGCATCAGCGCGCCCGCCGGGGCCGTGAAGCCATCGGGCTTTTCCTTCGGCCCGAGCATCTGGCCATCAAGCCGCTCCAGTTCCGGCTTGTAGTCAAAGAGGTCCATCGGGCTGGCCCCGCCCGTCATGAAAAGCTGGATAACACGGTGTACCCGGGGCGGGTGATGAAAGGGCACCTTCGCGGCCGCGTCTTCCGTGAGCATCTGCGCCAAGGCCAAACCAGCAAAACCGCCGCCAATATTCATCAGGAAGTTGCGTCGGTCGAAAGCAGTTGTCTTTTGAGTTTTCACAATGAGGCCTCAATGCTCGAAACAGGACGCTCGTCACGAAAAGAAGAGACGAAGAATGTAGGACATCCGTCCCGGTTGTCACAGGCCGTTTGCGGCCCCTCCATGCACTCGCATCTGACAGGCGTGCCGCCTGTCGTGACAGCCGAGACGGCTATCCTACATAATTAATCCACAAAAAGGTATTCGTTGCTGTTCAGAAGCACCCGGCACAGGGCGGCCAGGCCGTTTTTACCGGTGAATTCGCGAAAGGCGTCTTGCTCTTTGTTGTTGGGTTCGCGATACCACAGCAAGCCCGTGGCTTGGGCAATTTGTGTGTTCAAATCTGAAGATTTTGCCGCGAGTCGCTCGGCGAGATTCTTGCTGCGATGCAATACGAAATTATTGTTATATAAAGTCAGGGCTTGAAGCGACGATGCCGAGAATCCCCGTTGTGGCGAGAGTAACCCAAGATCGGGGAAATCCAGCGCCTCCATGAAGGGGTCTGCAATGCCGCGCCATACAATGCGGTAAATACTCCGACGGCCCGCGCCTTCTCCATCCCAATCGTAAGCGTTGTAATCCAGCGTGGGCGTAAGTTGGGCACCTGGTCCCTGGGTAAAGTGCGCCACGCCCGGCCCTCCCATGGTCAGGTCCAGTTGACCCGTGACCGCGTTTGTATAATCCCGATAGGCATCGGCATCCAGGCGGTGCCGATTTTGACGCCAAAGCAGCCGGTTTTCTCCGTCGCGCGTTGCGCCGTCTTCACGGTATTGCGAGGACTGGCGGAAGGTCTCGCTGGTGAGAATCAGGCGGTGGAGTGCCTTGAGTGAACCCTTGGCCTCATCCCGGAACCACACGGCCAGCCAATCGACAAGTTCCGGGTGGGAGGGCGTCCCGCCCATTTTGCCAAGGTCACTCGGGGTGTTGCACAGGCCCCGACCAAAGTGATAGTGCCACACGCGGTTTACGATACTCCGCCAGGTAAGCACGTTTTCCGGGCTGGCAATCCAGTCCGCCAGCGCGGCACGACGCTCTGCCTCGTTTTGGGGATTGGCCAGGGAAAAGCGTGCGGGTAGCGCGCCAATGGCAGAGAGGGCACCGGGTTCTATCAGTTCCGCAGGGGTATTGAAGTTGCCGCGCTCCAGCCGATGGACCGGTTTGGGTGTCTTGATCGACGCGAGCTTGGGTGCCTTTCCCGCGTCGGGAATGCGCACCGATGCAGCGGAGGTATAGATTTGGGATAAAGGGGGCAGGGCCGCAAGACCGTCCACCGCCACGAGATGGATAATACTTGCGGCCCGCTCAACGCGCTGTATTTCCGTCAGCGCGGTGTCGGGAATTTCCAATGCGGTTTCCACGGTCGTCGGTAGCGCCGCGACCTGCGCAGTCGGATCGCCCGTGACCGCCAGACTGTAGGCCCCGATGAGATGTCCGCCGCCATGAACCTGGCGAAGGGCTATGGCTAAACGGGCACCCGGTTTTATGACAAGGGGTTCGGCCAATTCAAAGACCGCGTGATGGGGCATGCCGACTGCCGGATGAATTCCCCAGGCGCTTCCCGCGTTTCCGTCAATCGCCTTTTCGATGCCCCAATCTTTCTGGTTGAAATCGGCGGTGGCCCGCGTGAATGTAAGCTCCAACGGATTGAGTTCGCCTGGCTCGAATACGCGCAGCGTAATTTCAGAGAGGTGAAAGTTACCATTGTCGTGGCGGCCCGGCCCTTTTTCAGGCAACCTGTCGACGGTATAGACATTCAGGCGCAGGGCCGTGATCTCGGGCAGACGGGTGGTTCCCGTTACCGTGTACGTGGCCTTGTCTGGACGGGCGCCCCCGGATTCGATGATGCCATCGGCGTTGCGGGTGTGGGTCGCGCCATCCGTAGATTGGAAGGTTTCCACATCCAGGGGTGTCCATGTTGCGCCAGCACCCCGGGCGGTCAGCCAATCACGAATACGGGCTTCGTTGTCGGGCGTGAGCAGGGCATCGCGATCCTTTGCGATGGCTGCGGCGCGCAAGGCCTGCCAGCGTCCCCGTTCCTCTTTAACGGCGAGCACCCCGTCGTAGGCCAGATCGCCCTTAATTACCCCGGAGAAAACGGCTTGCAAGGCGTAGTAGTCGGTCTGTGGAATCGGGTCGAACTTGTGGTTGTGGCAGCGGGCGCAGTTGGCCGTGGTGCTCACGAAGGAGGACATGGTCTGCGTAACCAGCGTGTCCCGCGAAAGGTAATCGAAGGTCACGCCTGCCGTGAGATAGGTGCTCAAGTCGAAGGGACCCGCGCCGAGGTAACCCAGGGCCGGTGTCATCTCCGGTTGATCGGGATAGAAATAGTCCGTCGCAAGTTGTTCGCGAATGAAGCGTGCCCAGGCTTTGTCTTCGTTGAAGGCCTGGATCACATAGTCACGATAGGGCCAGGCGTTGGCCCGAATGATGTCATGTTCGTAGCCGTGGGTATCGGCGAATTGGATCGTGTCAAACCAATGTCGGGCCCACCGTTCGCCGTAGCGAGGCGACGCGAGCAAGCGATCCACGAGCTTTTCATAGGCGGCCGGATCGGGGTCGGAACAAAAAGTCTCCACTTCTTCTGGCGATGGCGGGAGACCGGTTATATCGAAGTGTACCCGCTGGATAAGTGTGCGCCGCGTTGCTTCGGGCGACGGGGCGAGCCCATCTTCTGCAAGTTTCGCTTGGATGAAGCCATCGATGGGATTGGTTTCCTGTCCTGGAATTGCTGGTGAGACGAGCGGTTGCAGGGACCAATGAGGCGCTTCCTCCGCCACAGTGCCCGCTAATTCATCCGGCCAACTTGGACCCGCGTCGATCCACGCCCGTAACTGCGTGATTTCTCGCTCCGACAGGGGCGGGGTCTTGCTGTCCTCCGGCGGCATCTGCATATCCGGGTCGTCACCGCTTACATAGCGAAAGAGGGGGCTGTTCTGCGCGTCATGGGGAATAATGGCTGCGTTGCCACTGTCGCCCCCCTTGAGCGCAATGGCACGGACATCCAGCCGGTACCCGCTCTTCTGTCGCTCGGGGCCATGACACGGAAAACAACTTCGCTCCAAGACGGGGCGCACCTCGCGGGCAAAGTCGGGGCCGGTTGTCAGGGGAGCGCCAAGGAGGACAGATAACAGACCTGCGGCAAAAGAAAACATGCCGATGGAACCCTCCTCATTGATGCTGCACTCGCCAACCGACCCGGTGACCATCGCGGGCCTCAGCGGTGAGTATAGCCGAGCGGCGGAGATGTTGCCAACGGGCGGAGGGATGTTGCATTGTTTCAATGCCGCTCTTTCAGTGCTCTGGGGAAGAGGCAATGAGGCGCATCTGAGACGTTGCCTCGGGCTTAGCGGAAAAAGGTATGAAAAACAGGGCGGAACTGTGAATGCGTTCTATCGCCATTGTCGCTGCGTTACGCCGAACTCAGTTCGAAAAGGACAAGGATGGTGGCTGCGGTCGTTTGAAAACGGCACCCTTGATTATTCAATTCCCTTTTCGTCCAGCCTGAGCGCCCAAACGTCGTTGACCACGGGCCAAGTGTTCCCGGCCACTACCAGCAGGCGGTCGTCATGCACGAAGGTGGTTGGCTCGTGTCGTGGCGCAAAGGTCGTTGCGGACTCGAAGCGGTGCCAGTCCTTGCCATCTTCCGAATACCACACATCGCCCAAGTTGGTGTTGTTCACATTGTCATAGCCGCCAATAACCCAGAGGCGATTTTGATACACGGTCGCGGCGAACCATTGCCGGGGCGTCCATGGCGCATGTTCCAGAACGCGGTTCCAGATTTTTCCGTCTTCCGAACACCACACATCGTT
>JAJRPE010000117.1 GCA_024280935.1 Candidatus Hydrogenedentota bacterium | reverse complement strand
TCTATTGGGATAGCTTGCACCCGCAAGCTCCCCCGCTTCGCTCCTCCGCGTGAGGGTGGCACCCTTAGTGGTTTCTTGGGAGGTCAGTACTTGGGTTGTGGGCGAAGCCCACCTTGGAATTTCAATCGGCGATTTCTTGGCCTTTCATGATACCTAAACCGCCAGCTTTGCTGGTGCGAATTCACAAGGCTCTGTCGTTCCTGCGTCAGTTGTTGACATTCATACACTGGGCGGTATGCACCATGTTGTTTTAGTCCCGTAGGGACGGCATATCGTAGCCCAGGCGTGAGCGAAGCGAACCCTGGGATAGCTAAACGTGAAAGATGCTTAACCCCGAAGGGGTGGCATAGAGATGTTGGGAATATGTTTTGATTTTTTTATGCCACCCCTTCGGGGTTAAGCCCTTTTGCGGGCCGCTCTACCCAGGGTTCCGCTCGTGCCTCGCTTCACCGCTGGGCTACGATATGTCGTCCCTACGGGACTAAGTGCTTTGGCGCCATACAAAGTTTGACTAAACGGCCCCTTTCAGGGGCCTTCCTAAAGCCACCTGCTCTGCAGGTGGTCACTCACTATTCAAAATTCACTATTCTAAAAAGGAGCGTAGCGACATTGCTCGTATCGATTGTCATACCCGCCTACAACGGGGCGGAAACCTTGCCGCAATGCCTGGAGGCGTGCCTGGCACAGGATTACCCGAACACCGAGGTGATTGTGGTGAACGATGGTTCGACGGATGCTACGTCGGAGGTGGCGGCGCGTTTTGAGGGGGTTGTCGTGGTTTCCCAGGAGAATCAGGGGCCTGCCGCAGCGCGTAATCACGGCGCTCGGGTCGCCAGGGGGGATGTGCTGGCCTATACCGATGCCGATTGCATACCCCGTCCCGAATGGATCAGCGCATTGGTCGCTCGGCTCGACGACGATGTGGTGGCGGTTGGGGGGACCTATGACATTGCAAATCCCGCGTCCCGTCTTGCGCGGGTAGTTCAAGCAGAGATCGCCGTGCGCCATTCCCAGTTTGAGGAGGCCGTCGATTTTTTGGGTTCCTTTAACGTTGCGTACAGCAAGGAAGCCTTCGAGGCCGTGGGTGGATTCGAGGAAAGCTACACGTGGGCTTCGGGTGAAGACAATGACTTGGCCTACAAACTCCAGGATGCCGGGGGATGCCTTCGCTTTACGAGGGGGGCGGTTGTCGCCCATTTCCACCCCGAGGGGCTGTGGTCCTATCTGCAGACCCAGCGGCGGCACGGTTATTGGCGGGTAAAACTTTACCGGGACCACCCAAAACGTGCTCAGGGCGGGGACCAGTACGCGGGCTGGCCCGATCTGATTGCCCCACCCCTTTCCTTAGCAGTTGCCTTTCTCCTGCCTTGCGTGGTTGCTGCCGAATTTTTGGCAGGCCATGGCCTCTTGGTGTTGTGGGCATACGGACTGCTGTGTTTTGCCTATGGGATCCTGCACGTGCCCATCGCATTGCGGCTGCGTACACGTCTTTCGCCGTCGGACCTGCTATACTGCTGGTTGGTCCTGTGTATCCGTGATCTGGCCCGCGCTCTGGGTTTGGTGCATGGTGTCTGGTTTTTTGGCATACGTAAGTGCGAACTAAGATGAGCTTCGCCCACAACACAAGCACGCGCCGTCGTGATTCAGGCACGAGTTGTTTTTCCATTTCGGTCTGAAAGGCCTTAACAGGATAGCCCAGGGCAACGCTCTGGGTTTCATGGGAAAAGGTTTTGAAGCCCTGAAAGGGCGAAATAATATGTTTCCGAAAGCAAAGCATACGCTGTTTTCCCTGTCTGCTGCACCGCCCTTTCAGGGCTATGGTCAGTTGCATACCCTAACCCAGGGCGTTGCCCTGGACTATCCTGTTTTCCCCCTTCGGGGCGACTTCTCGAAGGTCAGTCAGGACCATAGATCTTGGTTGTGGGGCAGCGTCTTTGGGTCAGCGCTTGTCGACATACAACTTGGCGGAGCGGCGTAATGGCGCGTATTCTGGTGATTATCCCCGCGTACAACGAGGAAGCCACCATTGTGTCCGTTATCGCGGATATTCGTGCGGCCGTGCCGGAATGCGGAATTGTGGTGGTGGACGACGGGTCCAGCGACCAGACGGCGGCCCTCGTTCGGGAACAGGGGGAGGCGGAACTGCTTGCCCTGCCTTTTAATCTCGGTATCGGTGGCGGCATGCAGACGGGCTACAAGTATGCGGCACGCAATGGCTATGATATTGCCATTCAGTGTGACGCGGACGGCCAGCATCCCGCTGGCGAAATCATGGGCCTGGTGGCGCGTATCGAAGACGGCACGGCGGATGTGGTTATCGGCTCCCGCTACGTGGCGGATTCGAATTATCAGCCCAGCCTCGTGCGGCGCATCGGGAAGTCGCTTTTGTCCCGCTGGATCAATTTGTTTATTGGTGGCGGCATCACGGATACGACGAGCGGTTTTCGGGCGATGAATCGTGCCGCCATCGCGGTTGTGGCGCGTAGCTATCCCGAGGACTACCCCGAACCCGAGGTGCTGGTGATTTTGCACAAACACGGACTCAAGGCGGTTGAGATTCCGGTCCAGATGCGGCCCCGACAAGGCGGGGTAACCTCGATTCGTCCCCACGGCGCGGCCTATTATATGGTGAAAGTGGGGTTGGCAATACTAATTGATATATTTCGCAGCTACGCCCCCGTGGGCGCGAAACAGTAGGGAGGCAGGTCATGGACGAATCCAACGTGGAACTGGTCGGCTTCTACCTGTCGCACCGCATCGGCCTCCTGGCTGTCAGCGTGCTATTCATGGCTGTTGTGCTGGAATTGGTGCGTCGGAGCCACCTGAAGGAACGCTATGCGCTGCTTTGGCTGGCGGCCGCCTCGTGCGGCCTTGTCGTGGGGCTTTTTCCGCAGACGGTGGTGTCCTTCTCCCGGGCCTTTAACTTTCAATACCTTACGGTTTTTTTTGTTTCGTCCTTCTTGTTCTTGCTACTGCTGGTTCTGGTTTTTACGGTGGTGATTTCTAAGCTCTCTGAGCGCAACCGCGAACTGGCCCAGGAGGTGGCCCTCCTGGCCCATCGCGTTACCCGGTTGGAGGTTAAAAAAGATGGCGACTGACAACGCGCACGACGGGCTTGATGGCATCGAGGCACCAAACGCGCACGCGACTCGATATGACACCGCGCTTTCCCTATTGATCTTGTTCTGGGTGGCCGGGGCCTCTGTGTTCTTTTTTGTCCGTTTTTCTTTCGTTTTCTTTGAAGCCTACCGGGAGACCATCAACGCAATCTTTCAGGGCCTTATGGAAGCGTGATACACTATTTTCTGGATCCGCGTGACAAGCGTTGTAATTCGTGCTAAAGTATCTACGGTTGTTTCTGCGCATGAATCACCGTGTGGCCGGGGCAGATCACGAATCTGAGGCATCGGCCAATCGGTCATAAAGGACAGGTCGGGGGCGCGGCGTAGCGAGATGCCGGCAAGAGGGCGCTCCTGCCTTCCTGTTGTCCCTGAGAAGGAGCGTGGTGGATTGAAAAATGTGTTGACGGTCATACTGGCGGGCGGGGCGGGCGAGCGGCTCCATCCGCTCACACGCAATCGCGCCAAGCCGGCTGTTCCATTTGGCGGTGTCTATCGGATTATTGATTTTACCATCGCCAATTGCATCAATTCGCTTTGTCGACGAATCCACATACTGACCCAGTATAAATCCCAGTCCCTGTCGCGGCATGTCCGCTTCGCATGGAATATCACCCGGCCTGAGTTGGGGGAGTTCATCGACATTGTTCCGCCTCAGATGCGGGTCAATGACTCGTGGTACCGGGGGACGGCCGACGCGATCTATCACAATTTCTATTCCATTGACCGGGAGTCGCCCCGGGAGGTGCTTATCTTGTCCGGGGACCATATTTACAAGATGGACTACCAGAAGATGGTGCAGTTCCACCGGCAGACGGAAGCGGCCGTGACGGTGGCCACGATGCCGGTGCCTCTTCATGAGGCCGGTCGCTACGGCATCGTTGAGGTGGACGCGGGTGGTCGCATGATGGGTTTTGAAGAGAAGCCGACCAATCCACGGCCTGATTGCAATGATCCAGGGTTGGCATTGGCTTCCATGGGCATATACCTTTTCAACATCGAAGTGCTGCGGAAGGCCATTCTGGCGGATGCCGCCATGAACACGTCGCACGATTTTGGGAGGGACATTCTTCCTCGGCTTATCGACTCGGTGGGCATCTACGCCTACCCCTTTCAGGACGAAAACAAGAAAGAATCCCCCTACTGGCGTGATGTGGGCACGCTGGACAGTTTCTGGGAGGCGAACATGGACTTGGTCGAAGTGGATCCCCAGTTTAATCTGTACGACACGTCATGGCCACTCCAGTTGACGTTGCCCCCGCATCCGCCGGCCAAATTCGTGTTCGCGGAACCCGGTGGCCGTTACGGCGCGGCGACGGACTCGGTCATAGGCCCGGGGTGCATAATCAGCGGGGGACAGGTTTGGCGGTCGGTGCTCTCGCCCCGGGTGCGGGTCAATAGCTATGCGAACGTTGAAGAGTCGGTGCTATTCAGCGGGGTCGATGTCGGTCGATCCGCTCGGCTCAAGAAAGTGATCATTGAAAAGAATGTCCATATCCCCGAGCACGCGGAGATCGGCTATGATCTGGAGCAGGACGCGAAGCACTTTCGCGTGACACCCTCGGGTGTCGTGGTGGTCGAGTCGACCGACATCGTTCCCATTTCCGCGATTGTGCGA
>JAJRPE010000116.1 GCA_024280935.1 Candidatus Hydrogenedentota bacterium | reverse complement strand
CCTGTGCTCCGCCGGGGCACCTTCGTGATCCCGCGCGTTGATGTATGTCGAAAGCACGCTGATATACGCCGGAACGGCAGAGCCGGTGGATTAACTATGATTTGGCGTGCCATACATGGGGTGCGGCCAGGGCCATAATTCTTGGCTGTGGTCCAGCCACGTTAATCCTTCTTGAGCAGGCACACCGTCTCCACGTGGGCGGTGTTTGGAAACAGGTCCAGGGCGGCAATTTGCGTGATTTTCCAGCCGCCGCCATAGAGGCCCTTCAGATCCCGGGCCAATGTCGCGGGATCGCAGGACACATAAACGATGGAGCGGGCCTTACTCTTCGCCAACGCCGGAATGAGGGCCTTCGCGCCGGCGCGGGGCGGATCAAGCACGATCACGTCCGTTTGCCCCTCCCCGATACGCTGAATCATCTTGCTTTCCTGGCCCGCGAAATAGCTGCCCCGTCCCACACTGTCGGCGGCCTTTACCGCTATGCGGTTGTGGTCGATGCCGGTGACCTCGCATCGCTCCGGGAGCTTGAGGGTGAGGTTGCCGTTGCCACAGTACAGATCCAGCACAGAACTTGCTTTCCCCACATACTGGTGTACCGTTTCGACCAAGAGCCGATTGAGCAGCAAACTTGATTGCGAGAACCCGCCGTTGACAATGGGCACCCCATCAAACATAAATCGCGCCGGGGCCTGCTCGTCTTTTGATGAGCCCGCCAGGGGAAACCGGTCCTTCAGTCTCCGGCTTTGGAAGCCCGTCCAAACAAGCACCTCCTCCCCTTCGGGATTCACCGTTACCGTGACGGAACCCTTGAGTCCCAACTCGCGCAACGCTTTCAGGGCCTCGTTCATCGCCGGGTGGCACAGGGGGCACCGGGTGGTGTCCACGATGTCGTGGGAACCAAGAGCGTAAAAGCCAAAGAGCTTCCCGTCGCCATGGAATTCTGCCCGCGTTCGGTACGCCGTGCGCAAACCACTGTCTTCCCGCCAACCCAACTCCACCTCGTCGATGCCCGCGATGCGGCTGAGGGCGCTCTGCACGATCTCGCGCTTCCATTTGCCCTGGGCGGGGTACTTAAAATGGAGCCACGTGCTCACCCCGCTGGGGGTCCAGCCGGGATAATCCGGCTTGGTGCGATCCGGCGACGGCTCAAGCACCTCGACCAATTCAGCCCAGAGTATTTTCTTGGTTCGCCGTGTAATTTTGATGGAAAGTTGATCGCCCGGGATGCCATAGGGCACGAAGCAGACCTGTCCGTCAATACGGCCAACGCCCGCGCCACCATGGGCCACGGCGGTAATTTCGATAGTATCATTCATGTGATTTTTCCTGAATTGGCATGATTGGCGTCCGCATGGGTACGTTGCGGCGGAGACGATGTGGAATGGCGGTGCGCGGACTACGGGGAAAACCTGGGGACCGCCACACCCGCACCCTATTATCGCACATGCACTCGAATTCGATCATCCCGACAATCGCTCGGCACAAGAGGCAATGGGTGTGCTTCGGCCTATAGCTACTCCTCGCCTTTCTCACGTCCCTCCGCCTTTTCCTGGGTTGCCCGCCAGCGGGTATAACCATAGGCCACGGCAAGCAGGGCGACACCCAGGAAGAGCATGGCACCCACCCGGTAGAGTCCTTCCAGCTTCCATACATCGACCAGGAAGGCCCGCCCAAGGGCGAGGCCGATGGTAGCCAGACCCACGTAGCGGAACCACGGCTGGCGGGTGCCAATCGCCCAGACAAAGAGGGCCAGTGCCCAGACAGTCCAACTGATGGTGAGATAAAAATCCTGAATCAGGTCAATATGGGTGAGACCGATAACCCCCAGCAGCGCGGGAATACCCGTCAGGGCCGCGTAGAGGATGGGGCGGTGACCGGGCAGCAATTTGAAGCCGGTGCGTGACAGGATGATGGTCGCGCCCCGTTCGGCGCAGAGCCAGTAAAGAATTACCGCGCCATAGGCACTGCAGATTGCGCTTACCGAAACCCCGTTGAAAGCGTACAGCATCAGGGGCACGGTGGCAAAACTTGCGGAAAGGACGGAGAGCGCCAGGGCGGTTCGGGTGCGGAAGGCCGCACCGTAGCCCAGGAAGGCCATACTTATAACCGCGAGTCCCACGTAGTACCAAACCGGTGCGGCAACTTCCGCGTTAAAAAGATAGCAGGCAAACCAAGCCACCACGAGGAGAATGCGGCCCGGTACGGGCTTGGGAAAGGGCTTATAGTGGGCAAAGAGCCGGTCCCCGCCAAGGGCGGCCATAGTGATTACCGCAAAGGATGCGTACCACCACGTGGTCATTGGTTCTGTAATCGAAACCACCATCCAGCCAAAGAGTGCAACGGTGCAAAGCAAGGTGCTGTAGACCGCCATCGCACGGCGGTGCAGCCAGGGCAACGCAAGTGCCAGCAGGGCTGCTAATCCGACCAAGGCGATCACGACAGTGTCCGAGGAGACCTGTAAACCGACAAACCAATAGCTCCACCAGACAAACACGCCATAGAGAAGATAGGGTGTGGGCAGCAAGCGCTGAAAGGCCAAACCGGGCCGTTCACCCCACCAGCGTGATTCCACACTGGTAGCCGTGATGCCCAGGAGCAGCACACCAAGTCCCGTTTTCCAAGGGGTAAAATCGTAAAGAGTCAAATATACAGCTGAAGTGGGTGTGAGCAGCATGACCAACAGTGCAAAAAGGCCCATGCTGTAGGAGCCAAGACAAGCGGCAAAAATTGTGGCGACCAGCGCGAGACTACCCGTCAGAAGCACCACATCTTCCGGTTTCATTTCTTCCAGAATGGAAAGGCCGATAACGGATGCGGCCGCTGCCGCAAAGACAAGGACAACCGACTGCATATTGCGGTACCAAGCACCCTGTATACCTTCCAGGCAGGCGTAGGGCTGCATCCGAGATAGCGCAAGAACACGCAGCAGCTCCGATATAATAAGAAACGGCACTACGACAATGATAAGCGGAATCAGGGATTCGTTCATGCTTATGCTCCTTTCATCCAAGTGTTGAAACCACCACGCAGCACTGGTACCGGAGAGGAACACGGCACCCGTCAGGAACGGCGCGGAACGCCGCCAGAGGCCTACCCCGACAACGACCAACGCAAGCCAACCAACCGCCGACGATGTCGTGAGCCGTGGCAACAGTGCCTCGATATAACCTATGGCCAGCAGGGTGCCGATGCCCGCGAGCAGATGGGCGAACGCCATGCGACTGGGCTTTGCATCACCTGCGTAGCTGTCAGGCAGCATTTCCATGTTCTGACAAAGGGCGTTCAAGGTCGGCATGTTGGGAAAAGAGATGGCAGGAAAGGTATGCCAGGGTGTGATGCGGTAATACTCGGTCAACACACCAAATACAACGACAATCGCCAGTACCACAGAGGCTTCGCCTACGAACCCAGCTTCTCCGTAGGCGGGAAAATCCGTCGTCAAAAGGGAGTAGCACCCGTGGAGGAAGGTGACCACGGCGGTGCCCAAGGCCAGCAAGCGACCCGTGTGTTCTTGCCGATAGCGGGCCGTCATCAGCAGGACCAACGCTTCCAATGCCAGAGAGAGGGTCAGGGTGGTGCCGTCCAGCCAGGTGGCGAAGCCGATGGCGACGAGGACCGAGGTCTTGGCGAAATACGTCGCGATAACGCGGTCTTTGGCATCACGGTGGGCGTAACTCAAGCCCATACCCAGGCTAAAAAGGGCCGTGGCGAAGTAAAGGAGGTGTTCGTGGGGTTGCGTAAAGGAAAAGGAACGTATGAGGCCCAGACTCAGCAGGACGAAGGCACCTGTGTTGAGTCCCACGAAAAAACTTCGTACCCGAGGGGGCACTGTTCTGCGCTCTGGTGGCGTGAGGAATTCCGCGACCGCAAAGGTCAGGAGATAGGCCACGAGTACGGCCATGCCCACCGCAAAGTCGACCGGGAGATCGCTGCCTGGCGATTTGCTCAGCCAGAGGAACTGGTTGAAGTAGCTGCCGATCATGGCCGTCATGGCCACGAGATACCAGCCGTTGCGAACCAGGAACCAGGCGCTGCCAATTCCCAAAATAAGCAGTCCGCCCACGGCCGCCTGGCTGGGTGAATCCAGCGACAGGGTGGACAGGGCCACGGTAAAGTGGCCGAGGAGTGTCATCGTCAGGGCAATAAGCTGGGATTGCCGCCATTGGGCCAGCGCGCCCCACCCGAGGACCAGCAGCCCCAACAGCGCCAAGGTGAATTCCTGGCTTGGGGCGATGCGCGTCGCGGAGATGTACCACGTGGCGAAGGTGACGAAATAAACGAGCCCCAAGCCACCGCCCATGAGTACCCGGGCGTAGTTCGCGTACTTTTTCTCAAGCCAGTACCCGACGCCGAGGAGGCCGAGGCTCAGGCCGTAGCCCAATGCGACCCGGGCGTAGGGAACCCATGGGGAGTCCTGGAAGTATTGGGCTGCAAGGGTAAAGCCCCAGACGGTTCCAATCGCCAGCAGCAACATTCCGATGCGGGGAAGCCAATAGCTCCCGAGGGCCATCTCAAAGCTCATGTCCTCTGGCGGACCGAAACGCCGGGGTTTCTTTGGCTTTGGCGCGGGTTTCGGTGGGACTGGTGCTGCCACCGTCACTTTTTTTGGGGCCGTCTCGTGGATGGGCACGGTCGGCTTCGGTGGCGTGGGAGTTTTTTCTGTGCTGGGCCTTGGTGGAAGGGGCGGTGGCACAGCGGGAACCTTCGACGCAGGCTTCGCAACTGGTGCCGCAGCCGTCGTGAATGCAGGCTTCACCAGAGTTGACTCCTCCGAATCCAAACCGCGTTGTCGCGCCTCCACTTCATCCAAACGCAGCGCAAGGTGAGCCACGTTGCGCTCCACCCCATTTAATTCACGGCGTATGACCTGGATTTCTTCGGCAAGTTTCATGGGTCGCTTTCTCCCTGGTTGCCCTTGAGTATACTGCATCTGGACTTAGTATACCATAAAGCAGTTAGAAGTCAAACGATAATATTGGTAGTCTTAACGGCTACGGGGGTGCGGGGTTCTGTGGACATGGTGGACATGGTGGACTCGGTGGACTCGGTGGACGAAGTGGACAGCTTGCCTTGTCCACCAAGTCCACAGCGTCCGCCATGTCCACAAAAACAGAAAACCCCGGCGCACCGCAGTGGCTCGCCGGGGTTGATGTTCGTTCTTTTCCTATTGGCGTTCCTACATCCGCTCGGGGGCCTCTATGCCCAGGATTCCCAAGGCGTTCTTCAAGGTCTGCAAGGTGGCCTTGCAAATCTGGAGGCGGGCTGTAACCAGTTCGGGGGTTTCCGCTTTTAACACGGGGCAGTCGTTGTAGAAGCTGGAAAAGAGACGAGACAGCTCCAGGGTGTAGACCGCGATGGAAGCGCAGCTTCGTTGTTTCAGGCCACCCGCGATGATGTTGGGGAAGTCCGCGAGTTTGGTG